>NZ_JBHWKQ010000016.1:0-175916 GCF_042730865.1 Streptomyces sp. NPDC059897
GCCCTGCGCGGATCCGCGCAGGGCGCCTTCTCGATGCGTACGTGGCTCACTCCTCGACGAGGAGCCTGTCCCGGAGCTGGGCCAGCGTGCGGGCCAGCAGGCGCGAGACGTGCATCTGGGAGATTCCGACCTCCTGTGCGATCTGCGACTGCGTCATGTTCCCGAAGAAGCGCAGCAGCAGGATCCGCTTCTCGCGCGGCGGCAGGTCCTCCAGGAGCGGCTTGAGGGACTCGCGGTACTCGACGCCCTCCAGCGCCTCGTCCTCGGCGCCCAGCGTGTCCGCGACCGCCGGGGACTCGTCGTCCGTGTCCGGGACGTCCAGGGACAGCGTGGAGTACGCGTTGGCCGACTCCAGGCCCTCCAGGACCTCCTCCTCGGAGATGGCCAGCTTCTCGGCCAGCTCATGGACCGTGGGGGAGCGGCCGTGCAGCTGGGACAGCTCCGCGGTCGCCGTCGTCAGGGCCAGGCGCAGCTCCTGGAGGCGGCGGGGCACGCGCACGGCCCAGCCCTTGTCGCGGAAGTGCCGCTTGATCTCACCGACCACCGTCGGTGTCGCGTACGTGGAGAACTCCACGCCGCGCTCGGGGTCGAAACGGTCGACCGACTTGATCAGGCCGATCGTCGCGACCTGGGTGAGGTCGTCCAGGGGCTCGCCGCGATTGCGGAAGCGGCGCGCCAGATGCTCGACGAGCGGCAGGTGCATGCGGACGAGCTGATTGCGCAGCTCCGCGTACTCCGGGCTGCCGTCCTTCAGCGTGCGCAGCTGGATGAACATCGCCCGCGCGCCGCTGCGGTCCGTCGGATCGTGCCGGCCGTGCTGCTCACCGTGTCGCTCGTGGTCGCTCATCAATCCCGCCCGTCGCGCGTCCGATCCCCCTGAGCCCCCGCGAAGTACGGCCCCCGGGGTCGGCGCTGCCTGCTGTGCGGCGTCGGTCGCCGGGTCCGCCGTGTCCACGGTGTCCGCTGTGGACTCCGGATGCTGCCGGGCCTGCTGCTCGGGGATGCCGGTGGTCGGCCGCCGCATCCCGCCCGTGCCGTCGGCCGGGAGATCCCGTGTGCCGCGCTTGTCGTCCCGCACCGGACCGTCCCCGTTCCTCACGTCGGGCCGGGGCCCGCGCCGCGCTTCTTGTAGAGGCTGATGGAGACGGTCTTGTCCTCGGCCACCGTGGAGTCGACCTGGCCCGCGAGGGCCGACAACACCGTCCACGCGAAGGTGTCGCGCTCAGGGGCCCGGCCGTCGGTCGTCGGCGCGGAGACCGTCACCTCCAAGGAGTCGTCGACCAGCCGGAACACGCAGCTGAGCACGGAGCCCGCGACGGCCTGCTGAAGCAGGATCGCGCAGGCCTCGTCGACAGCGATGCGCAGGTCCTCGATCTCGTCGAGGGTGAAGTCCAAACGCGCTGCGAGGCCGGCCGTCGCCGTACGCAGCACCGACAGGTAGGCACCCGCAGCCGGGAGTCGGACTTCCACGAAGTCCTGATTTCCGGGGTCGCCTGCGATCTGGGACACCCTCACCTCCAAGGTGGTACAAGCACTTTCGGGCTCCGGAGGCGTCGTCCCCCGGGTGATGCGCCACTTATATCTGCGGTGACGCTACCGCGCGCCCGACTTTCCTGTCCCGGGGACCCCCGGCCCATTGCTGTCACTCATAGTAAGCACATGGGTACGGACAGTGGCTAGAGGGTGTGCGGGCTGAATTGGAAAGAGCGGGCGCCGGTTTGAGTTACCCACGCGTCAGTGGATCGAACCCCGCTGGGGCCGGGGATCCGCCGGGTCAGACGAGAATCGAGTCGACAAAGCACCAACGCCAGCTCTCACCAGGCTCGAAGGTGCGCATCACCGGATGGCCGGTGTCCGTGTGATGGGCCGTCGCATGCTTGTACGGCGACGAGTCGCAGCACCCGACGTGACCGCAGACCAGGCACAGCCGTAGTTGCACAGGGTGACTGCCGACGGCCAGGCACTCCAAGCAGGTCTCGCTCAGAGGGGCGGGCTCGGGGTGCGGCAGCGCGGCGACGTGCGAGCACTCGTTCATGATGGCCAGGTTACGACGGCCGGCGCGGAGCAGGGCGGTGGAAGGCGGGTCATGGACGTATTGCCTCTGGTGGGTCTGGTCGCCGCGAGCGCGGCGGTGGCGGGAGCGGCGCGCAGGACGCCGATTCCCGCGCCGCTGCTCCTGGTCGCCATCGGCCTGATCGCGTCGTACGTGCCGTGGGTCCCGGAGTACGTGCTCGACCCGCACGTCGTGCTGCCGCTGATCCTGCCTCCGCTGCTGCACACCGCCGCCCTGGAGAGCTCCTACCTGGACCTCCGGGCGAACATCAGACCCGTCGCGCTGCTCTCCGTGGGCTACGTCCTGTTCGCCACGCTCGCGGTGGGCTGGCTGGCGTACGAGCTGATCCCGGACCTGCCGCTGACGGCCGCGCTCGTCCTGGGGGCGGTGATCGCGCCGCCGGACGCGGTGGCCGCCACGGCGATCGCCCGGCGGGTGGGGCTGCCCTCCAGGATCACCACGATCCTCCAGGGCGAGTCCCTCGTGAACGACGCGACCGCGATCACCGCCTACAAGGTGGCGCTCGCCGCGGCCGTGGGCGAGGGCGCGAGCTGGGCGGGCGGGATCCAGGAGTTCCTGGTGGCGGCCGTCGGCGGGGTCGGCGTGGGCCTGCTCCTGATGGTGCCGCTGCACTGGTTGCGCACGCACCTCAAGGAAGCGCTGCTGCAGAACACGCTCTCGCTGCTGATCCCCTTCGTCGCGTACGCGGTCGCGGAGCAGGTGGGCGCCTCCGGGGTGCTCGCCGTCGTCACCGTGGCGCTCTACCTGGGGCACCGCTCCTGGCAGGTCGATTTCGAGACACGGCTCCAGGAGACCGCGGTGTGGAAGGTCGTCGCGTTCATCCTGGAGTCGTCGGTCTTCGCGCTCATCGGCCTCCAGCTGCGTTTCGTCCTCGAAGGGCTCGGCGAGTACAGCGTGTGGCAGGCCGTCTGGTACGCGGTCGGGGTGTTCGTCTTCGTCGTCGTGATCCGCTTCGTGTGGTCGTATCCGGCCACCTATCTGCCGTGGTGCATGTCGCCCCGCATCCGCGCGCGGGAGAGCGACACGGACTGGAAGCGGCCGCTGGTCGTGAGCTGGGCCGGTATGCGGGGCGTGGTGTCGCTGGCCATCGCGTTCTCCATCCCGCTGGTCACGGAGGACGGGGAGCCGTTCCCCTCGCGCAACCTGGTGCTCTTCTTGACCTTCACCACGGTCATCGGGACGCTCGTCGTCCAGGGGCTCACGCTGCCGCCGCTCATCAAGTGGCTGAAGCTGCCGGGCCGGGACACGCAGGCCGAGACGCTCGCCGAGGCCCAGGCGCAGAACGCCGCCTCCGTGGCCGCGGAGGAGCGCGTGGACGAGCTGATGCGGGACGAGCGCAACTGTCTGCCCACCCCCCTCCAGGACCGGCTGCGCACCGTTCTGGAGCGGCGCCGCAACTCGGTGTGGGAGCGGCTCGGGCAGGCCAACCCGGTGACCGGCGAGTCCGCCGACGACACGTACCGGCGGCTCGCGCGGGAGGCCATCGCGGCCGAGCGCGAGGTCTTCGTACGGATGCGGGACGAGCGGCGGATCGACGACGAGATGCTGCGGACGCTGCTGCGCAAGCTGGACCTGGAGGAGGCCGCCGCCTACCGGGAGGTCGACGGCTGAGCGTCCTCGAAGGGGGCGCCCGTGATCACCGCCGCGAGGGTGGTGCCGCGCGGGAACGCGCCCTCCTGCGCGAGGGCGACGAGGGCGTACAGCGCCTTGGCGACGTACAGGCGCTCCACGGGCACGCCGTGGCGGGTCTCGAAGTCCTCGGCGAACGCGGCGAGTTCCTCGGGCACGCGCGCGTAGCCGCCGAAATGGAAGCGGTCCTCCACGCGCCAGGAGCCCCGCGGGCCGCCGAACGCCGCCTCTTGCAGGGCGCGCACGTCGTCCGTCAGGAACCCGCCCTTGAGGACGGCGACGCCCACCGCGCGCTGGCCGGGGGAGAGCCCGGCGGCGAGCCCCGCGAGGGTGCCGCCCGTGCCGCAGGCGAGAGCGACGACGTCCGCGTGGCCGCGCAGCTCCCGGCCGAGCTCCGTACAGCCCTGGACGGCGAGGGAGTTGCTGCCGCCCTCGGGCACCACGTACGCGTCCCCGGCGCCGGCGGCGTCGAGGAGCCCGGCCAGCACGTCCGGCTCGGTCTTGCGCCGGTACGTCGACCTGTCGACGAAGTGCAGGCGCATCCCGTCGGCCGCGCAGCGCGACAGCGACGGGTTCAGCGGGCGGTCGGCCAGCTCCTGGCCGCGGACGACGCCGATGGTGGGCAGGCCGAGGAGGCGGCCCGCCGCGGCCGTCGCCCGCAGATGGTTCGAGTACGCGCCCCCGAAGGTGACGATCGCCCGGCCCCGGGCCGCCGCCGCGTCGAGGTTCCGGGCGAGCTTGCGCCACTTGTTGCCGATCAGATCCGGGTGGATCAGGTCGTCCCGCTTGAGCAGCAGACGCACGCCGCGGCCCGCGAAGCGCTCGTCGTCGACCTCCGTGAGGGGGGACGGGAGGCGGGGGCGCGGGCCGGGGCCGGTGGGGCGGGACACCCGGCCATTGTCGGACATCCGGCCGAGTACCCGCCCGTCCGCCCGCGCGGCGGCGGGCGGCTACTTGAGCCGGTCCCCGATGCGCTTGCGCATCGACGCCATCGTGAAGCCCTTGGGGTCGATCTTCCCCGGCTGCCACTCCAGGTGGCCGATGACCGAGCGCTCGGTCCAGCCGTGGTGGCGGCAGATCGCCGCGGCCGCCTTCTCGATGGCCTCCAACTGGGCGGCGGGCCACGGGTCGTCGCCGTTGCCGAGGTTCTCGCACTCGAAGCCGTAGAAGCGGCTGTTGCCGTCCGTGTTCGCCTCGTTGTCGTGCGGCAGGCGCTTCTCCGCGATCACCGCGCGCAGCACGTCGTCGTCGCCCAGGCCCGCGTGGTTCGCCCGCCCGTAGCCGACCAGATGGACGCGGCCGTCCTTCGTGATGACCCCGTGGCACAGCGGCCCCGGCAGGTTCGCGTGACCGTCCCGGCAGATGCGCACCGTCGCGGCGCTGCCGGAGGTGGCGGTGTGGTGGATCATCACCCCGTTCAACGGGCCCCAGTCGCCGATGTGATTGCGGTTGTGATCCCGCCAGTCGCCGACTTCGACCACCGTCAGGCCCTCGTCCTTGAGGGCCTTGATGAAACTGCTTGCGGACATGGGTGGGGCCACGGCCGCCTCCTTCGAGGGAGCGGCGGCCGCCGACTGCGCACCGCCTCGTACGGTTCGCTTTTACCCGGAACCGCCGTTCAGCGACCTACTGTTCGCATAACGTGCACAAGGTTCGCGGCGTCGGCGGCCAGGTCGCTCAGCCGCGCAGCACCCCGTCCCCGTTCGCCGCGATGTGCGACTCGAGGGCCTGCAGCGCCTGCTGCGTCGCCTGCGGGCTGCCGGTGCCCTTGCGCTCCGCGTAGTACGCCGCGCCCAGTCGCTTGAGCAGGTCGCCGCCCGCGCGCTGCGCCTGCACATCGTCCAGCTTCTGCTTGCCCTGCGACAGGCCGCGCTGCGCCTGCTCCTTGGCCCGGTCCATGAAGCCCGCCATCGTGATCACCCTTCTTCGTCTTTACCGTTTCCTGACCAACGCGCGCCGGGATCTTCGAGTTCCGCCCGGTGCCGCCGGATGGGTCGCGAGGGCGCGAAAAGTGCCCGCCCAATGCCCCGCCCGTCCGCCATCCATTCCCGCTCATTTGTGTAATGGTGCGATCTCTCTCCGTGCTGAAAGGCTTGTCCTCGCAGGTCAGTTCATGATCGGGAGGGCATTGCACATGTCGGTAGGCGAAGAGGTCCGCGAGCAGACCCCCGTACCGCAGAAGAGTCTGGGTACGTCCGCGGCGCGGAACCTGGCCACGACCACCAAGTCCGCACCGCAGATGCAGGAGATCAGCTCCCGCTGGCTGCTGCGGACGCTGCCCTGGGTGGATGTGAAGGGCGGCACGTACCGGGTCAACCGACGGTTGAGCTACTCGGTGGGGGACGGACGCGTCACGTTCGTGAAGACGGGTGACGACGTCAGGGTCATCCCCGCCGAGCTGGGGGAGCTTCCCGCACTGCGGGGCTTCGAGGACGAGGGCGTCCTGGCCGAGCTCGCCCAGCGCTGCACCCAGCGGGAGTTCGAGGCGGGCGAGCTGCTGGCCTCGTTCGGCAGCCGGGCGGACGAGGTGTTCCTGCTCGCGCACGGCCGCGTCGAGAAGGTCGGCACCGGGCCCTACGGGGACGACGCGGTGCTCGGAGTGCTCGCCGACGGCGCGTACTTCGGCGACCAGGCGCTTCTCGACCCGGAGAGCATCTGGGAGTACTCGGCGCGCGCGGCCACCGCGTGCACCGTGCTCACGCTGCCGCGCAGCGACTTCGAGCAGGTCGCCGAGCGCGCCGGAGCGCTGCGCGACCATCTCCAGGGGCTGCGCTCGCTGCCCGAGCAGCGGTCCAACACCTATGGCGAGAAGGCGATCGACCTCGCGGCGGGACACGTCGGGGAGGCCGTCCTGCCCGGCACGTTCGTCGACTACGAAGCCGCGCCGCGCGAGTACGAACTGAGCGTCGCCCAGACCGTGCTGCGCATCCACTCGCGCGTGGCCGACCTCTACAACCAGCCCATGAACCAGACGGAGCACCAGCTCCGGCTCACGGTCGAGGCGCTGAAGGAGCGCCAGGAGCACGAACTCATCAACAACCGGGAGTTCGGCCTGCTCAACAACTGCGAGTACGAGCAGCGCCTGCAGCCGCACGAGGGCGCGCCGAGCCCCGACGACATGGACGAACTGCTCAGCAGGCGGCGCGGATCCAAGCTGTTCCTCGCGCACCCGAAGGCGATCGCCGCGTTCGGCCGCGAGCTCAACAAGCGGGGCCTGGTCCCCGAGAGCATCGACGTCGGCGGGACCCGCATCCCGACCTGGCGCGGCGTGCCGATCTATCCGTGCAACAAGATCCCGGTCACGGAGGCGCGGACCACGTCCATCATCTGCATGCGTACGGGAGAGGAGGACCAGGGCGTCATCGGACTGCGCCAGTCCGGTATCCCGGACGAGATCGAGCCGAGCCTGTCCGTGCGGTTCATGGGCATCAGCGAGCAGGCGATCATCTCGTACCTGGTGTCGACGTACTACTCGGCGGCGGTCCTGGTGCCCGATGCGCTCGGGGTGCTGGAGAACGTCGAGGTCGGCAGGTGGCGGTGACGAGCCGCGCCCCGTTCGCCGTGTCCCCGTCCGACCGGGCGGGTACACCGAGGAGGTACGCGCCCACTCGCAGCGGAACCGCCACCGTCCGCACCCTGTCAGGGGTGAGTCCATGACACAGCCGGCCGTGAGAGAGCAGAGGCGCGTGGCAGCAGAGGCGACCGGTGCGGCCGCGACGGAGGGCTTCGAGGCGCAGGGTTTCGAGGCGCAGGAGGCGTCGGCGATCCTGGCGCAGGCCAGGGCCGCGGTCGACCCCGAGCTGCGGCGGGCGGTCGCGGCGCTCCCGGTCTCGATGCGCCGCGTCGCCCGCTACCACTTCGGCTGGGAGCACGCCGACGGCACACCCGCCACGGAGAACGCGGGCAAGGCCGTGCGGCCCGCCCTGGTGCTCGCGGCGGTGCGGGCCCTGGGCGGGCGGCCCGAGCGGGCGGTGCGGGCGGCGGCCGCCGTGGAGCTGACGCACAACTTCACGCTGCTGCACGACGACGTGATGGACCGGGACGCCACCCGCAGGCACCGGCCCACCGCCTGGGCGGTCTTCGGGGACGCCGACGCGATCCTCACGGGCGACGCGATACAGGCCCAGGCGCAGCGCATGCTCGCCGAGGAGGGCCACCCGGCGGCCACGGCAGCGGCCGCCCGGCTCGCGGCCTGCGTGGTGGAGCTGTGCGAGGGCCAGGCGGTCGACGTCGCCCTGGAGGGGCGGGCCCCGGCGGACGTGTCGCTGCCCGAGACCCTCGCCATGGCGGAGGCCAAGACCGGCGCGCTGCTCGGCTGCGCCTGCGCGGTCGGCGGACTGTACGCGGGGGCCGGAGACGAGGAGGTCGAGGCGCTCGACGCGTTCGGGCGCTGCGCCGGGCTGGCGTTCCAGCTGATCGACGACGTGATCGGGATCTGGGGCGACCCGGCCCGCACCGGCAAGCCGGCCTGTGCGGACCTGGCCGTGCGCAAGAAGTCCCTGCCCGTGGTCGCCGCGCTCGCCTCCGGCGGCATCGCGGCGGACGAGCTGGCGGCGCTGTACGGGCCGCCCGGACCGAAGAAGGAAGGAGCGGCGGAGCTGGAGCGGATCGCGCTGGCCGTGGAGCGGGCCGGCGGCCGGGACTGGGCGCAGGCGCAGGCCGCGGACCACATGTCCCGCGCGGTGGACCGGCTGTCGCAGGCGGTCCCGGTGCCGGAGGCGGCGGACGGACTGCTGTCCCTGGCGGAGTTCGTCACACGCCGCGGGTACTGACGCCCGCCGGCCGGGGTGCCGTCGTCACGTACGGCACCCCGGCCGGGTCGGCGGGCCCGGGAGTGATCGCCTAGAGTGCCAACGGCCGTGCGGGACAAGCTGGTTGGGCGAAGGGCGGGATCGATGGGCGTGGGCATCAGGCGGGCGGGGGAGGCGGACCGCGATCTCGTGGTGCGGCTGCTCGACGAGGCGTTCCTGGACGACCCGGTCAGCGGCTGGGTGTTCCCCGGTGAGCAGCGGCGCAAGGAGCGGCACTCCGGGCTCATGGCGGCTTTCACGGACGCCACGTTCGCGGACGGGTTCGTGGATCTCACCGAGGACGGTACGGCCGTCGCGCTGTGGGTCGACATGCCGGCCGAGCCGGCGGACGAGGGCGAGGAGGACGTGCCCGCGCAGGTGCGGGCGACCGTCGACCCCGACAACGTACGGGTGGAGCAGATAGCCCGGTGGACGGCGCAGGCACACCCCGTGGGCCGGGCGCACGCCTACCTGTGGATGATCGGCGTCACGCCCGAGCGGCAGGGCCAGGGCCTCGGGACCGCGCTGATGGCTCCGGTCCTTGAGCGCTGCGACCGCGAGGGGCTGCCCGCCTACCTGGAGGCCAGCAACGCGCGCAGCCGCGAGCTGTACGAGCGCCTCGGGTTCGTCTTCACCGGCACGGCGATCGAGCTGCCGGACGGGCCGACGATCTGGCCCATGTGGCGGGAGGCCGCCGCAACCCTGTGAGTGGCCGCCGGTCAGGAGTCGGGGAAGCTCGCGAAGTACGTCGCGGCCATGTCCTCGTCCCCGTGCCCCTGCGCGGACGCGCGCCGGAAGCGGTCGTGGGCGGCCGCCACCGCGTCCACGCGGATGCCCGCGCGCTCGGCCGCGGCGAGCACCAGGCCCGCGTCCTTCGCCGCGTTGTCCACGGAGAAGCTGGGCGTGAGGTCGCCGCTGCGGATGGCCGCCGACTTGTTCTGGAAGTACGCGTTGTCCAGCGGCCCTCCGGTGATGGCGGCCACCAGGTCGTTCGCGTCCACGCCGAGCCCGCGGGCCAGCGCGAGGGCCTCGCCGACGCCCGTGGTCAGCGCGATCACCCAGGAGTTGAGGGCGAGCTTGAGGCGGCTGGCCGGGCCCGGCGTGCCGTCGCCGACCCACAGCGTGCGGGAGCCGATGGCGTCGAAGACCGGCCGCACCGTCTCGCGCGTGGTCTCCGCGCCCGCCGCGAGCACGGTCAGCGTGCCCTGCTCGGCGGGCTGCCGGGTGCCGAGCACGGGCGCGTCGACCAGGAGGAGCCCGGCGCGGGCCGCGTACTCGGCGAGCTCGTCGATGCCCTCGCCCACGGTTCCGGACTGCACCCACACGGTGCCGGGCTTCGGTGTGGCCTCCCGGACGACGTCCAGGGTGCGCGGCCCGTCCGGCAGGACGGTCACGACGACATCGGCGTCGCGGACCGCCTCGGACGCGCTGTCCGCGACACTCACGCCGTCGGCGGCCAGCGGCTCGGCCTTCGCGCGGGTCCGGTTCCAGGCCCGCACGGTGAACCCGGCGCGGGCCAGATTGCGGGCCATCGGCGCGCCGATCGTGCCGGTGCCGAGCACGGCGACGACGGGGCGGGCGGCGGACGGGTCGGTGCTGCTCATGAGCGAACTCCCTGGGTGCGGCGGTGTCCTCCGGGCAAGTGCTGCCGCCTCAGACGCTAGCCCGGACCGAGGCCTCCATCGCGGTCACGAACGCCTCCCGCGTCACCTCGTCCACCAGGTCGAGCGAGAGGTACGGGTTGAGGTCCTCCAGCTCCACGAGGAGCAGTTCGCCGTCCGGGGCGCGGCAGGCGTCGACGCGCTGGATGCCGTGCGGGAGCGTGTTCCACTCGACGAAGGAGCGGGCGAACTCCCGGTCCGCGGCGGTCGGTTCGTACGGGCGCAGCTCCCAGCGGCGCGCCGGATCGGGCGCGTACAGGGCGTACATCAGCTGGTCGTCGACGAAGTAGAACGAGACCTCGTACTGGAAGTCGATGCGCGGCTGCACCAGCAGGCCGTCCCCGTAAGGGAGCCCGTCGAGCTCGGCCGCGGGGACGACGCGCAGGCCGATCGAGTCCGCGCCCAGCTTCGGCTTCGCGATGTACGTGTCCGTCTTCGGCAGCCGGTCGAGATCCGCCGCCCGGTCGACCGTCGGGATGACCGGGTACCCGGCCGTGGTCAGGTCCAGGAGGTACTGCTTTCCGGCCATGTCGGCACGCCCGGTCAGCGGGTTGTAGACGTTCGTCCCGCGCTCCAGGGCCCGCGCGCGGAACGCGTCGTACGTCTCCTGGTAGCCGAGTACGGGGCCGCTGTTGCGGACCACGACGGCGTCGAAGCCGTCCATGAGCGCGGTCGCGTCCAGCGGGTGGCACAGGGCGAGGTCGAACGCGGAGCGCAGCCGGGACGTGAGCCGGATGTCCTCGTCGCAGTAGCGGCGGCCCCGGGCGGGATACGCGAGATCGGTGACGTAGAGGACGCGGGGACGCGAGGGGGACAAGAGAGGACTCCCGATGGTGCCAAAGAGTGATGCGAGCGAAGAGTGATGCGGGTGAAGGGCGATGCGGGCGGGGACGGCGAAGGGGCCCGGCCCAGCGGCAGTGCCGCTCGGCCGGGCCCCTTCAGGAGTTCACGGACCCGCGGGGGTGCACCGCCCGCCGGTCGCCGGTGTGAACAGGGCCTGGATCAGGCCTTCTTGGTCTCCCAGAAGATCTTGTCGATCTGGGCGATGTAGTCCAGCGCCTTCTGGCCCGTGGCCGGGTCCGACGAGCCCTTGGCGGCCGAGAGGGCCTTCAGGGTGTCGTTGACCAGCTGGTGCAGCTCCGGGTACTTCTCGAAGTGCGGGGGCTTGAAGTAGTCGCTCCACAGCACCGAGACGTGGTGCTTCGCGAGCTCGGCGCGCTGCTCCTTGATGCCGATGGCACGCGTCTGGAACTGCGGGTCGTCGTTGCCGGCCATCTTCTCCTGGACGGCCTTGACCGACTCGGCCTCGATGCGGGCCTGGGCCGGGTCGTACACGCCGCAGGGGAGGTCGCAGTGAGCGCTGGCCTTCACCTTGGGGGCGAACAGGCGGGAAAGCATGTAGCTGTTCCTTCCTCGTGATCGTCTTCTCGGGTGCGACATTACTCCGTGCGGAACGGCTTTTCTCGGGTGCCCCCGGCGGCTTAGGACAAAAGTCCGGGGCAAGACTGGGACTGGTGGAGGATGGGACCGTGACGGCACCGGGCCGACGGACCGGCGGGAACAGCGGTGGGAACCGGGGAGGTTTTCTGATGCCCGAGGCGATCGAGGAGATGCGCGAGGCGAAGGTGCCGTTTCAGATCATTGAGGTGGAGGGGCCCTCCATGGTCCCGACGCTGTACCCCGGTGACTGGATGCTGGTGCAGCACGGGGCGCGCGTGCGGGCGGGCGATGTGATCGTGTTGCGCCATCCCTTCCAGCAGGATCTGCTGGTGGTGAAGCGCATCGCCGAGCGCCGCGAGGGCGGTTGGTGGGTGCTCGGCGACAACCCGGGCGCCGGGGGCGACAGCACGGTGTACGGGGTGGTGCCCGACGAGCTGGTCCTCGCGAAGGTGCGCGGCAGGCTGCGGCGCCGCAAGCCGTGGGCCGAGGGCGAGGGTCAGCGCTCGGTGACGGCGGTGCTGTCCTGGGTCTTCTCGGCGGTACGTCCCGTGCTCTGCGACCGGTCGGCCTCCAAGCGCTTGCGGGCGCGGTAGGCGGCGACGTTCGCGCGGGTCGCGCAGCGGTCCGAGCAGTAGCGCCGGGAGCGGTTGGTCGAGGTGTCCAGGTAGGCGTTGCGGCAGGGGGCCGCCTCGCACAGGCCGAGGCGGTCGACGCCGTACTCGGTGAGGTGGAAGGCGAGGCCCATCGCGGCGATGGCGGCGTAACCGGCCGTCGCGTTCGACGGGTGGTCGGACAGGTGCAGGTGCCACAGCGGGCGGCCGTCGTCGTCGCGGTGGTTGTGCCCGGAGATCTGCGGGCTCACCGGGAACTCCAGGAGCAGCGAGTTCAGCAGGTTCACCGCGAGTTCCTCGTCGCCCCCGTCGGCGGCCTCGAACACCGCGCGCAGCCGTCCGCGTACGCCCCTGAAGCGGGTCAGATCGGCGTCCGTGGCGCGGCGGGCCGCCTCCTTGTTCGCGCCGAACAGGTCGCGCACCGCGTCCACCGACGTGAGTGAGTCCTTGCCGCGGGCCGGCTCCTCGGTGTTGACGAGGCGCACGGCGTAGTCCGAGTAATAGGCCAGTTCCACTTGTAGTCCTTACCGGTGCGCTCTATCGTCGTGGGGGGCGAGGGTAATACTCGCTCCAAGGTTCAGGGTATTACGGGAGGGTGCATGTCCGAGACCGTCGCCAACACTCGTACCACCGACTGGCGGGCCTGGCAGGAGAGCTGGGACCGGCAGCAGGAGTACTTCATGCCGGACCGCGAGGAGCGGTTCCGGGTCATGCTCGACATGGTCGAGGCGTTTGTCGGGTCCGCGCCCCGGGTGCTCGATCTCGCGTGCGGGACCGGGACCATCACGGACCGGCTGCTGAGCAGGTTCCCCGGTGCCACGAGCGTCGGGGTCGACCTCGATCCGGCGCTGTTGGCGATCGCGCGGGGCACGTTCGAGGGGGACGGGCGGGCGGCGTTCGTGACCGCGGACCTCAAGGACCCGCAGTGGACCGAGGCGCTGCCGCACGACTCGTACGATGCCGTGCTCACCGCCACCGCCCTGCACTGGCTGCACTCCGAACCCCTCGGGACGCTCTACGGTCAGGTCGCCGGGCTCGTCCGCGACGGCGGCGTCTTCATGAACGCGGACCACATGATCGACCAGACGACGCCGCGGATCAACGCCGCGGACCGGGCGCTGCGGCATGCGCGGATGGACTCCGCCAAGGCCGCTGGGGCGGTGGACTGGGCCGCCTGGTGGGAGCTCGCCGCGGCGGATCCGGTGCTGGCCGGGCCGACGGCCGAGCGGTTCGAGATCTATGGGGAGCATGCGGACGGGGACACGCCGTCGGCGGCCTGGCATGCGGAGGCGCTCCGCGCGGGTGGGTTCGGGGAGGCGAGGGTCGTGTGGGCGTCGCCGTCCGATGCGATGGTGCTGGGCGTGAAGTAAGCCCCCGCGGCGACGGCGGCGAGGTCGCGGGGCGCTGCCCCGGACCCCGCTGCTCAATCGCCGCAGGGGCTCCAAATACCTACAGGACCTTCGACAGGAACGACTGGGTGCGTTCCTGTTGCGGGTTGGTCAGGACCTCGCGCGGGTCGCCGGACTCGACCACCACGCCGTCGTCCATGAAGACCAGGCTGTCGCCGACCTCGCGGGCGAAGCCCATCTCGTGCGTGACGACGACCATCGTCATGCCGGACTCCGCGAGGTCGCGCATGACGTCGAGGACCTCGCCGACCAGCTCGGGGTCGAGCGCGGACGTCGGCTCGTCGAACAGCATCAGCTTCGGTTCCATCGCCAGCGCACGGGCGATCGCGACGCGCTGCTGCTGGCCGCCGGAGAGCTGCGAGGGGTAATTGTCGGCCTTGTCGGCGAGGCCGACGCGGTCGAGCAGTTCCTTGGCCCGCGCACGGGCCTCGGACCTCGACTGCTTCTTGACCTGGACCGGCGCCTCCATGACGTTCTCGACGGCCGTCATGTGCGGGAAGAGGTTGAAGCGCTGGAACACCATGCCGATGTCCCGGCGCTGCTGGGCGACCTCCCGGTCCCGCAGCTCGTACAGCTTGTCGCCCTGCTGCCGGTAGCCGACCAGGCTCCCGTCGACGTACAGCCGCCCGGCGTTGACCTTCTCCAGGTGGTTGATGCAGCGCAGGAACGTCGACTTGCCGGAGCCGGAGGGGCCGATGAGGCAGAAGACCTCGCCCTGCTTGACCTCCAGGTCGATGCCCTTGAGGACCTCGACGTGACCGAAGGACTTGTGGACCTGTTCGGCCTTGACCATGGCGTGCTGCTCGGTCATGCCATGCCTCCGTTCGGGCGGCCCAGGGAGAACAGGGTGCCGCGCACCTTCTGCCAGGGGGTGGCCGACAGTTGGCGGCTGGTGCCGCGGGCGTAGTACCGCTCGATGTAGTACTGGCCGACGCTGAGGATCGAGGTCATGATCAGGTACCAGGAGGCGGCGAGGAAGTACATCTCCACCGGCGAACCGGACTGCTGGCCGATGTCCTGGGCCGCTCGGAACAGCTCCACGAACTGCACCATCGACACCAGGGACGTCGTCTTCAGCATGTTGATGACTTCGTTGCCCGTGGGCGGCACGATCACGCGCATCGCCTGCGGGATGATCACGCGGCGCAGTGTCTTCGCGTGGCTCATGCCGAGCGCGTGCGAGGCCTCGGTCTGGCCCTCGTCGACCGACTGCAGGCCGGCGCGGCAGATCTCCGCCATGTACGCGGCCTCGTTGAGACCGAAGCCGAGCAGCGCCGTCAGGAACGGCGTCATGAAGGACGACCAGTAGTCCTTGTAGATCGGCCCGAGGTTGATGTACTCGAAGACCAGGCCCAGGTTGAACCAGATGAACAGCTGTACCAGGACCGGGGTGCCGCGGAAGAACCAGATGTAGAACCAGGCGATGGAGCTGGTCACCGGGTTCTTCGACAGCCGCATGACGGCGAGCACGATGCCGCCGACGATGCCGATCACCATCGCGAGGACGGTGAGGAGCAGCGTCTTCAGGGCGCCGGTGACGATCCGGTCGTCGAAGAAGTAGTCCGGGATGGCGCCCCAGTTGATCTTGCCCTGGGCGAAGGCGTACACGATCAGGGCCATCAGGGCGACGGCGATGAACGCCGAGAGATACCGCCCGTAGTGCCGCACCGGGATCGCCTTGATGGCTGCCGGCCCGGCCGCGGGCGGCGGCGTGTCCTGGGGGCCGCCGCCCGTCTTGTCTATGTCAACAGACACGGATGTTGCCTTTCACGACGTCGCGGCCGTCCATGACGGGGGCCGCGCGGTCAATGACGTGGGACGTGCGGTCACTTGCCGCCGTTGAGGGTCGCCGACTTCACGGCACCCGCCTCGACGCCCCACTCGGCGATGACCTTGTCGTACTCGCCGTTCTTGATGATCGCGTCAAGGGCGGCCTTGATCGCGTCGCGCAGCTGCTTCTGGTCCTTGGAGACCGCGATGCCGTACGGGGCGGCCTCGACCTGCTCGCCGACGAGCTCGAAGTCCTTGCCGCCGCCCGCGGTCTTCACCGCGTACGCGGCGACCGGGAAGTCGGAGGAGCCGGCGTCCGCGCCGCCGGAGCGCAGGCGGGTCTGCGCCTGCTGGTCGTCGTCGAAGGACTGGATGCCGAGCTTCTTGCCGTCCTTGCACTTCTTGGCCTGCGCCTTGGCGAGGTCGTGGGAGACCGTGCCGCGCTGCACGACGATCTTCTTGCCGCAGAGGTCGTCCCAGGTCTTGATCCCCTGGGTCTTGCCCTTCGGCGTGTAGATCGAGACGCCCGCGTTGAAGTAGTCGACGAAGTCGACGCCCTCGCCGACCTTCTTGCCGGTGTCGGAGTCGACGCCGTTCTGGCGGTCCTTGGTGTCGGTCATGGCCGACATGGCGATGTCGTAGCGGTTCGACTTCAGGCCCGTGACCAGCGTGTCGAACGTGCCGTTCTGGAACTCGAACTTCACACCGAGCTGCTTGCCCATCGCCTTGGCGAGGTCGGGGTCGATGCCGATCGCCTTGCCGGACTTGTCCTTGAACTCGACGGGCGCGTAGGCGATGTCCGAGCCGACCCGGATGACGCCCTTGTCGCGGATCTCCGCGGGGAGCTTGTCCGCGAGCGGCGCGGACTTCGCGCTGCCCTTGGTGCTGTCGGACTTGGTCTGGTCACCGCAGCCGGTCAGCAGCAGAGTGCCGGCGACCGCGATCGCGCCGACCGCGGCTATCCGGGACTTCGCGGACTTCGCGGTCGTGCGCTGGGTGGTGCTTGCGGTCATGGTTGGTTCCTCCGGCCGGGGGTGGGAGTTGCCGTGCTGGTCGCCTTGGCACGCACCTTCGGGTGTCGCGACCTCGTGTGATGAGGCATCTTGCCATTCGGACTGACTGATTCAGGAGGTCAGCCATGTCAAAATCGGATAACGGGTGAGCGAAGAGCGTCAACGACCCCCGCGTTCACGGTGCATGGGGGGTACAGCTTCTGCGGCGCTTCCGCCCCGCGGCCGAAGATCCTCCGGCGGCCCGCCCGCTGTCTCACCATTCGGGCGGACTTCCCTCGTTTTGGGCGATGGACCTGCGGACTTGTCCAGATATTCGGCTATGAGTCATGTCACCGGGGCGTGATCGATCACGGGCGGGCTCGTCGCCGACACCGCCCGTCAGGTAAGAAGGTTCTTTACACCCCTCATCCGGGGCTCAGGGCGCGCGTGCGGCGCGCCCGTCGCGCAGGTGCCCACAGGGCGGCCCACAACAGGACCGTCCGGCGCGTGCGCGGTGCCCGCCCGTCCCTCAATCAGGGACGGAACCACCCTCAACCTGTGCAAAATGACTTAAGGGGTCAGAAAAGTGGCAGCGGAGATCGTCAACCCTCGCAGCGACGCGAGTACCGGCAACGAGGGCTCCGACGAGCCCTTCGATCCGGCTTTCGCGCTGCACCGTGGCGGCAAGATGGCCGTGCAGGCCACCGTGCCGGTCCGCGACAAGGACGACCTGTCCCTGGCGTACACGCCCGGCGTCGCGAAGGTGTGCAGCGCGATCGCCGAGCAGCCCGAGCTCGTCCACGACTACACGTGGAAGTCGAGCGTCGTGGCCGTCGTGACGGACGGTTCGGCCGTTCTCGGACTCGGTGACATCGGTCCCGAGGCCTCCCTCCCGGTGATGGAGGGCAAGGCCATTCTCTTCAAGCAGTTCGGCGGCGTGGACGCGGTGCCGCTCGCGCTCTCGACGAACGACGTCGACGAGATCGTCGACACCGTCGTGCGCCTCGCCCCGTCCTTCGGCGGCGTGAACCTCGAGGACATCTCGGCGCCCCGCTGCTTCGAGATCGAGAAGAAGCTCCAGGAGCGCCTCGACATCCCGGTCTTCCACGACGACCAGCACGGCACCGCCGTCGTGACGCTGGCCGCCCTGAAGAACGCGGCCCGGCTCAGCGGGCGCACGCTCGGCGAACTGCGCGGCGTGATCTCCGGCGCCGGTGCGGCGGGCGTCGCGATCGCGAAGTTCCTCCTCGAGGCGGGCCTCGGCGACGTCGCGGTCACCGACCGCAAGGGCATCGTCAGCCGGGACCGCGAGGACCTCACGCCGGTCAAGCGCGAGCTCGCCGAGATCACCAACAAGGCGGGTCTGTCCGGCTCCCTTGAGGACGCCCTCGCGGGCGCCGACGTCTACATCGGCGTCTCCGGCGGTACGGTCCCCGAGCCCGCGGTCGCCTCCATGGCGCCGGGCGCCTTCGTGTTCGCGATGGCCAACCCGAACCCCGAGGTGCACCCCGACATCGCGCACAAGTACGCGGCCGTCGTGGCGACCGGGCGTTCGGACTTCCCGAACCAGATCAACAACGTGCTCGCGTTCCCCGGCATCTTCGCCGGCGCGCTCCAGGTCCGGGCCTCCCGGATCACCGAGACGATGAAGATCGCGGCCGCCGAGGCGCTGGCCGCGGTGGTCGGCGACGAGCTGTCCGCCGAGTACGTGATCCCGTCGCCGTTCGACGAGCGGGTGGCTCCGGCCGTCACGGCCGCGGTCGCCGCCGCCGCTCGGGCGGAGGGTGTCGCGCGCCGGTAGTTTCGGACTGCCTGTTGCTCGGTGAAGGCCCCGCCTTTCGGCGGGGCCTTTTCCGTGGGCGCTTCCGTGGCCTTCTCCATGCCCGTGGCTAGGGGACGTGTGTCACAGGTGGCGGTGGTTCCCCGGCCGGGGGAGCGGCGCCTATCGTCAAGGTCATGTTCGCCGCCTACGCAGCCCGCATCGACCGTGATCAGCCGCTGAACGGCCTGGAGTTGGGGGAGCGGCCCGCCCCCGAGAACCGGCCCGGCTGGACCACCGTGAACGTCAAGGCCGCCTCCCTCAACCACCACGACCTGTGGTCGCTGCGCGGTGTCGGCCTCGGGGAGGAGTCCCTGCCGATGATCCTCGGCTGCGACGCCGCCGGGATCGACGGCGAGGGCAACGAGGTCGTCCTGCACTCCGTCATCGGCCAGACCGGATACGGGGTCGGACCGCGTGAGAAGCGCTCCATCCTCACCGAGAAGTACCAGGGCACCTTCGCCGAGCAGGTCACCGTGCCCGAGTGGAACGTGCTGCGCAAGCCGAAGGAGCTCTCCTTCGAGGAGGCCGCGTGCCTGCCGACGGCGTGGCTCACCGCGTACCGGATGCTCTTCACCAACGCGGGCGTACGGCCCGGTGACTCGGTCCTCGTGCAGGGTGCGGGCGGCGGGGTCGCGACGGCCGCGATCGTCCTCGGCAAGGCGGCCGGTCTTCGGGTCTTCGCGACCAGCCGCGACGAGGCGAAGCGCAAGCGGGCCCTGGAGCTCGGCGCCGTCGAGGCCGTGGAGACGGGCGCGCGGCTTTCGCAGCGGGTGGACGCGGTGATCGAGACGGTGGGCGCGGCCACCTGGTCGCACTCCGTGAAGTCCCTGAAGCCGGGCGGGACCCTGGTCATCTCGGGCGCGACGAGCGGGCCGAACCCGCCCGCCGCCGAGCTGAACCGGATCTTCTTCCTCGAACTCAAGGTCGTCGGCTCGACCATGGGGTCCAAGGACGAGCTGGAGGACCTGCTCTCCTTCTGCGCCGCCACGGGTGTCCGGCCGGTCGTCGACGAGGTGCTGCCGCTGGACCGGGCCCGCGAGGGGTTCCAGAAGATGGCCGGGGGAGACCTGTTCGGGAAGGTCGTGCTGACCGTCTGAGGACGCACTCCGAGGACGCACGGGGAAGGGGCGTGCCGGCGACCTGCCGGGCGCCCCTTCGTTGTTTTCTTTTCTGCCGCCGCATTGTCAACTGGGGTTGACACCCCCTGGATGTCAACCTACATTGACACCATGACCGAGGCAACGGATCTCGCCGAGCAGGCGGGGGCCCGCGATCCGCGGGTCGGGCTGCAGGCGGTCGCCGCGCTGCGGCGGCTGCTCGAACAGCTGGAAGCGGTACAGGTGCGCAGTGCGCGCAATCAGGGCTGGTCGTGGCAGGAGATCGCGGCCGAACTGGGAGTCAGCCGACAGGCCGTGCACAAGAAGTACGGGAGGCGATGATGTTCGAGCGATTCACCAAGGGCGCCCGTGACGTGGTGAAGGGTGCCGTCGTGCGGGCCGAGGAAGAGCGCGCCGAGCGGGTCGACGAGGGGCACATGCTGCTCGCGCTTCTCGACGGACGCGGCACGCGCGGCGCGTTCGTCCTCGGCGCTCTCGGCGCGGACACCGAGGAGCGGCGTACGTCGATGGGGCGGGCCCTCGCGCTCGCGCGCCGCCGGGCGGGGCTCTCGCAGGCCGACGCCGAGGCCCTCGCGGGGCTCGGCATCGACGTCGAGGAGATCGTGTCGCGGGTCGAACAGGCCCACGGCGAAGGCGCGTTGACCGGAAAGCGCCGGCTCGGCGGGCGACGGCCGTTCTCCCGGGAGGCCAAGGCGGTACTCGAATCGTCGCTCCGGGCCGCGCTGGCGCACGGGGACCGCTCGATCGGCGACGAGCACGTCCTCCTGGCGCTGGCCTCCCGGCCGGGCATCGTGTCCGAGGTGCTGGCGGAGCACGGGGTGAGCACGAGTGCGGTGGAGCGGGTGCTGTACGGGGGCGGGGAGGCGGCGGCGAGTTGAGGCGGGGGTCGGGAGGTGTCGGGAGGGCTCGGCGGGGCTCCGGGGGGGGGCGTCGTCGGTGGGGTGAGGTGAGCCTCGGTGTGCTGAGGGGTGGGCCTCGGTGGGCCGAGAGGTGAGCCCCGGTGGGCCGAGGGGGCCCGGCGGGCTGAGGGGCGAGTTTCGGTGTGGTGAGGGGTGAGCCTCGGTGAGTCGGGAGGTGAGCCCCGGTGGGCTGACGGGGCCCGGCGGGCTGAGAGGGAACCCGGCCGGTCCGCTCTCCCGCCGGGGCCCCTCGCCCCCGGTCTTACGCCTTCCCCGCGCGGAGGGTCGCCGCGATGTGTGTGGCCGCCGTCGCCAAGTGGCTTCGGGTCTCCGTCAGTTGGGACTCGGTCACGCCGTGGTCGCGGGCCGCGTCGCGGATCTCGTCGCGGAAGCGGTCCAGGAGGCGGTCCAGGTCGCGGGCCGGATCGCCGCTGGAGTGCTCCTCCGAGGCCCACGACGGGATGTACTCGGCGGGGACCTCGTCGTTCGGCGGGCGGTACTGGGGGTCGGCCGGGGCGGTCGGCCCGGCGTCCTTGCCCACGTCCTTGCCCCAGGACTTGCCGAACTCCCCGAACTCCTTGGCCAGTTCGGTCAGGCCCTCGCGCACCCCCGTCGGCCAGTCGCCGCGCGTGAAGTGGTCCTGGACCTGCTCCTGGACCCGCTTGGCCATGCGCTGGAAGTCCTCCGCGGCCTGCGCGCGCACCTGCTCCTGCGACTCCTTGGCCTGGCGGCGCGCCCGCTGGGCCTCCTCGCGGGCCCGGCGGCTCTCGTCCTTCGCCCGCCGCGCCTGCTCCTTCCACTCGTGCTTGGCGCGCCGCACCTCCTCCTTGGTGGCGCGCCACGCCTCCTTGTCCGTGAAGTCGCCGGGTCCGGGCTCCGCGCGGGTCCGGGACGCGGCGGCACGCACCTCGCGGCGCAGATCGCCCGCCGCACCCCGCACGTCGTCCCTGATCTCCGCCGCCAGCTCGGCCACGGACTCGCGGATCTCCAGCTCGAGGTCGGCCAGCTCGCCGCTGCGGTCCGCCAGTTCGGCCCGGCCCGCCTCGGTGATCGCGTAGACCTTCCGGCCGCCCTCCGTGGTGTGGGTGACCAGGCCCTCCGACTCCAGCTTGGCCAGTCGCGGGTAGACCGTGCCGGCCGAGGGCGCGTACAGGCCCTGGAAGCGCTCTTCGAGGAGGCGGATCACCTCGTACCCGTGCCGCGGAGCCTCGTCGAGCAGCTTCAGCAGGTAGAGGCGCAGGCGCCCGTGGGCGAAGACGGGGGGCATGTCAGAGCACCTTCTTGTCGTCGGGGCCGGCGGTGTCGGCGGAGCCGTCGGTGCCTGCGGGGGCGGTGTCCTGCGGCTCGGGGGTGTCCGAGGGGGCCGGGGCGTCCGAGGGGCCCGGGGCGGGCGGGGCCTCGTCGGCAGGGGGGCCTTCCGATGGCGGCCTGCGCAGCAGGGCGATCGATCCGGAGACCGTCGTCGCCTTCAGCCTGCCGGTGCCCGCGCCGAGCCTGCCGGTGATCTTGTGGGCGCCCCAGGCGCCCGCGACCCGCAGGTCCTCGAAGGCGTTCGACACCGATCCGCTCGCCGTGTTCGCCTCGACCTCCGTGTCCGCCGGGTGCGGGATGCGGATGGCGATCTCGCCGGAGACGCTCGTCAGGCTCACGTCGGTGGGGCCCGCGGGGTCCAGGTCCACGATCATCGATCCGCTCACCGTGTCCGCCTTCACGAAGGAGCCCGAGCCGTCGACCACGGTCAGGTCCCCGGAGACCGAGTTGAACCGGAGGTCGCCCGTGACCGCCTGCGCCTCGACGCCACCGGACACCGTGCTGGTGCGCACCGGGCCCGTGACACCGACGAGGGTCGTGTCGCCGGTGACGCCCTTCACCTCCGTGTGCCCCTCGGTGCCCGAGACCACCGCGCCCGCGCCGACCACGCCGACCTCGACCCGCGTGTCCGCCGGCACTGCGAGGGAGACGACCGCGCTGCGGTGCCAGCCCTTGCGGTCGAGCCACTTGAGGAAGCCCTTCCAGGGCAGGTCGTCGTACGCGACCGTGAGGACGCCGTCCGACTGCGTGACGCGCAGGGGCGGTCCCTCGATCTCCGACACCTCCAGGCGGGCCGGGCCCTCGGCCGTCCCCACCACGTTCACCGCACCGCTCACGATGCGTACGTGCAGGGCCGACACCGGCTCGTCGAAGACGAGTTTCCGCGGCTCCGTGACGGACCACTCGGGCATGGTGCGACCTCCTCGACGACTGGAGCGAACGCGCCATATCGCGTCCTCTGTCAAACACGATATATCGCGGACCGTGAAAGTCAAGACTGTCGCGAAACTCCGGGCTCCAGCACCCGACGGGACGTCCAATTACTGCGGAATTGCACCGACTTGCCCTAGCGTGGGGCCATGTCGTCCCTCGAACCCGCCGGTGCGCTGCTGCTCTGCCGCGCCGAACCGTCCGTCGTCGGGCCCGCCGCCCAGCTGCTGCGCGAGCGGATGCTGCTCACCCGCGCCGGACGCGAGTGGAGCGTCCTCGTGCCCGAGGCGAAGCCGTGGCTGTCCATGGAGGACAGTGGCGGCGAACCCGTCGACCGGGTGCTCGGCGGCTGGGCGGGCGCCCTCGCCGTCGGCGCGAGCTGGCCGGTGCTCGCGCTGTGGTGGGACGCCGACCGCAGCGGATTCACGCTGGCCTCCGGGTTCCGCCGCCCGGTCGGCTACGAATGGCTCGCGAACGGCACCCCGGTCGGTGAGGCCGAGGCGCTGCGCACCTTCGCGGCCCGCCTCGGCCTCGACCCCGTGCTCGACCTGCAAGCGCTCGAAGCCCTCGCGAAACCCGACACCGGCGACGGCGCGTCCGACGCGCGCGCCCGCATGCTCGGCCTTCTCGCGGTGCTCACCCGCGCCGGGCTCGCACTCCCCGCAGGACTGACGCCCGGCGAACCCGCCGACCGTCTGCGCGAGGTCGCCCGGGTCCAGCCGGACGCGCAACAGGTCACCTGGTCGGGCTGGCGCGACGCCGTGCGCGCCGAGCTCGACGTCGTGGAGGCCACGAGCGTCGGCCCCTGGCTGCGCGGCCCCAGGGCGCGGCTGCTCGCCGCGGCCCAGCTCGCGGCCGGGCTGCCGCTGACCGTGCACGGCCTGCGGCGGCGCAGCGGCGGCTGGACCACGGCCGGGGCGCTCCTGCTGCTGCACGGGGCGCTCGGATTCGCGTACGACAGGATGCGCGCGACCCGCGACTGACCGCAGCCGCCCCGTAAGCGCCTACTCGTCCTCGTCGTCCTCGTCGTCGAGCCGCGCCAACCAGGTGGCCAGCCGCTCCACCGGCACCTCGAAGTCCGGGTTGAGGTCGACGAACGTCCGCAGCTGCTCGGCGAGCCACTCGAACGTGACCTCCTCCTCGCCGCGCCGCTTCTCCAGCTCTTCGATGCCGCGGTCCGTGAAGTACATGGGGCTGTTTCTCCTGCGTGCGGGGCCCGCGCGGGCGCGCGGGCGTGGTGTGACTGCCCACCAAGCCTATGGGCAGGACCGGGCCCGGCGTCCGGCCGAGGGGTAGCCCCCGCCCATCCGGGGAAGGACCCTTGTCCCGCAAGGGAGGTCACGGGGGAACGGGAAACGGGGGAGCGGTATGGAGCGGCAAGGGGCGCAAGGAGAGGCACGGGAAGTGACGAGGGTCGCGCGGATCGCGCTGCCCGACGGGACCCCGGTGTGGGCCCGGATATCCGGCGAGGCCGACGAACTGGGCCTGCGCGACGGCGAGTTGTCGTACTCCGACACCGGATTCACGGACCGCGTGGAGGCGAGTGTCGAGAGTCTGCACGCGCTCGTGACGGGGGTCGCACGCTCCCTCGCGCGGCCACTGCGCGCCGTGCGCCCCGACGAGGTCAGCGTCGAGTTCGGCGTCGAGCTGACCGCCAAGGCGGGCAAGGTCGTCGGGCTGCTCGCGGACGGCGAGGCGAAGGCGGGCATCAAGGTCACGCTCACCTGGAACGAAGGGCCGCCCGACCTGGAGAACCCGCAGGACCCCGCCGCCCGCACGGCCGCGGTCCCGCCGCCCGCGCCCCACGCGGAACCCGGCGCGCCACCCGGCGCCCCGGCGCACGGGGGAGCCGATCCGACCGTCGCCGGGGCGGGGGCATGACACCAGGGCGCGACGGGGGCGCACCGGGCAAGCGGGATGCCGCCCTCCTTGCACTGCGTGAACTCGTCATGGCGGCCACGGTGCGCATTCATCGCACGGGCGCCGGGTATGCAGCCGACGAACCCGGAAGCTTCGTCGGGAGCGGCTTCTTCATCGCCCCGAACTGGGTGTTGACCTGCGCACATGTGGCACGCGGCGGGGAAGGGGGCGAGCTGACGGTGGTCTACGAGAGCGGACCGGGACGCGGCACGTCCCAGGTGCCCGGGGACGTCGTCGCCACGCTCCCCGAGGGCGTCGAGCAGGCGGTGCCCGGCAGGTGGCCCGCCCCCGACCTCGCCCTCGTGCGGCTGCGCGAACCCGTCGACCATGAATGCGTCTACGTAGCCGAGCGGCCCGCCGCGTACTACAGCGAGGGGGAGGTCTTCTACGCGGGCTGGACCGTGGTGGACGGACAGGTCTGCCGGCTCGACGGGCCGATCGCCGTCAAGGGCACCATCGGCGACTGGTCGTCCGGCGTACAGCTGCGCCTCGGGGAGAACGACCTGCCGTACGGGATCTCGGGCGGCCCCGTCGTCGACCCGGTGCGCGGCGAGGTCATCGGCGTACTGAAGTCTCGGGCGGACCACGGGCGGGGCGGCACGTCCATCGGGATCGAGCAGCTGCGCACGCTGCCCGCGCCGGTGCCGGGGCAGGCGGTGCGGGCCGAGCACGACGACCTGTACCAGGCGGTCTGCCACGCCCACGACCGCTACCACCGGGACCGCCAGCGGCAGTCGCAGCCCGCCCGCGGCACCTGGGCCGATGTGCAGAGCCGGCTCGGCGCGCGGCCGGGGCGCACCCTCACCGCGGGCGAGCGCGTCCAGCTGCTCGGCCGCCTCGCCGACCTGCCGCCCCCGGTCAGCACCCGCGGTCTGCTCGACATCCTGGAGTCCGTCCCGGAGTTCGAAGGGGGCACCCCGCTGCCCTCGCCGCGCGGCTGGCGGGACGGGCTCGGCGCCCTGTACGAAGGCGCGTACGACGAGGGAGTGCGGGCCCTCGTGCTCGACTACGCGATCCGGGTCCTGACGGCCGAGCGCCCCTACGTCACCCCGGGCACCGCGGACGCCGAGCAGGCCCTGTGGGAGTGGGTGCGGCAGGCCGGTGAGGAACGGCTCGACCTGGGACGCAGACGCCGTATCGAGAAGCAGCGGATCGAGCGCCTGCGGCAGCGCAGGCCCCCGGGCGCGGCGCCGGAGCCCGCCCCCGACCGGGCGGCCCGCCCCGCCGCGCTGCTCGAACTCGTCGAGCGCGGCTGGGAGCGGGACCACTGGGACTGGCAGGTGTACGTGACCCGGCCGGGCGGCGCGCGCGACTGCGTGCGCCAGGAGGAGCGCACGCCGACCGACGCCCTCCCGGAGCGGCTCGCCGCGCCCCTCGCGGAGGCCTTCCGGCAGTGCGACGAGCCGGGCTGGCCCGCGACCCTCCAGGTGGTGCTGCCGCACAACCGCCTCGACCTGCCGGTGGACGGCTGGCGGTTGCGCCCCGACGAACCGCCGCTCGGCGTGCGCGGCCCCGTCGTGCTGCGCTGCGGCGACCGGGACCGGCTGCCCGGCGAGCCGGGCTTCGAGGACTGCGGCCCGGCGTGGCCCGTGTCGGACGACGACCGCGCGGACCGCTGGCGCTGGCTGCACGCGCACGGCGCCCGGGCGGAGATCCTCGACTGCGACGACGGGGTGCCGAGGCCGGTTCCCGAGGGCCTGGAGCTGCGCGATCTGTCACCCGGATCCGTACCGGTGATGTGCCGCTACGGAGAGCACCGCTACGAGGACGACACCGAGGCGCTGGCCCGCATTCTGCTGGGCGGCTTCGGTGTCGCCCTGTGGCGCCGCGGTCCGGCCCGCTCGGCCGCGGTGTGCGGCGAGTTCCACCGGGGCGCGGCCGTCACGGTCGCCGACCCGCGCGGGGCACGGCAACTGCCGGAGCGCGTCCACGAGTTGCGCAGAAAGCTCCTGGCGAGCCACACGGAGGCGTACTGGGCCGACGGCATCGCCCTCTTCTACGACGACCCGAACCAGCCCCTGCCCGGCACGGGCGAACTCCTGGAGGCGCCGTGACGCCACCACGCCCCTTCAGGCCAGCTCCCCACGGGGCCCTTACCAGCGCCACGAACCATCGATACCGTGAGGCACGTCCCTTCGGCTGCCCTGCTGGACGAGTGACGACGAGGACCGGACCATGACCGAATCCAGTGAGTGGCTCATCTACCGTGGCGCCGGCGAACCCCACGAGGGACTCGACCGCCTGCCACCGCCGCCGCCCTGGCGGGACTTCTCGGGACGGGGCTCCAACGGCGGGGACGGCTCCGAGGACCGCAGGCTCGGCGCGCACCGGCACCTGGCGGAGCTGCACAGGCCCGGCGCCGAAGAGCTCGAAATGATCAACGCGGCGCTGTATCTGCGCCGCCCGCTGCTCGTGACGGGCAGCCCCGGCGCGGGCAAGAGCACGCTCGCGCACTCGGTGGCGTACGAGCTGGGGCTCGGCAACGTCCTGCGCTGGTCCATCGTCAGCCGGTCCACGCTCCAGGACGGGCTCTACCACTACGACGCGATCGCCCGCCTCCAGGACGTGCAGATCGCGGCGCAGGGCGGGTTCGGCTCGGCGGCCGGATCGCCGGGGGCCGTCGAGGGGATCGGGAGCTACATCAGGCTCGGGCCGCTCGGGACCGCGCTGCTGCCCTCCACGACGCCGCGCGTGCTGCTCATCGACGAGCTCGACAAGAGCGACATCGACCTGCCCAACGACCTGCTGAACGTCCTGGAGGAGGGCGAGTTCGCGATACCCGAACTCGAACGGGTCGCCGACCGGTTACCTGATGGTGAAGCCGAGGTGCTCACCGCCGACGGCGTCAAGGTCCGGGTCCGCGACGGCCGGGTGCGCTGCAACGCCTTCCCGTTCGTCGTCCTCACCAGCAACGGGGAGCGCGACTTCCCCGCCCCGCTGATGCGCCGCTGCATCCACCTCGAACTCGGCAGGCCCGACCACAACCGGCTCGCCACGTTCGTCCGCGCCCACCTCGGCGACGAGGCGGCACGCGCGGGCGACGATCTGATCAACCGGTTCCTGGAGCGCTCGCGCAGCGAACTCCTCGCCACCGACCAGCTGTTGAACGCGATCTACCTGACCGACGCGGCCGCCCCCACCAGCCGCGAGTCCTTCGCCGACCTCCTGATCCAGCGACTCGACCGCCCGAGGTGAAGCGGTGACTCCCGACGCGACGGCGCGCCAGGGGCCCGGTTCGCCCTCGGAGCCCGGACGCCAGGGCGGCGACCCCGTCGCCGAACTCATCGCCAGGCTGCGGCGGATCGGGCTCGACCCCGATGCCGAGGGGCTGTGCGACGCACTGTGGCTGGCCCGGTACGCGCGCCCCGCGCAGGCCGCGCCGCAGTTGGAGCCCGTCCCCGGGCCGCGGCCCCCCTTCGAAGGGCCGCGACCGGCACCGGTGCCGCCCGACCCGCGCCCCGCGACACCGGAGACCGAGCCCGAGCCGCCCGCGCCCCAGGTGTACGACGGGGGCGGCGACCGGCGCGTCGCGCTGTACCCGGTCCCGCGTTCCGGCAGCGGTCGCGGGCGCGGCGGCGGCCGTACCGCCCCACTCCCGGTCGGCGTCCCGGCGGCGCCCGCGTTCCCCGCCCCGCTCGAACTCCAGCGCGCCCTGCGGCCGTTGCAGGGCTACCGCAGCGCCGCACCGCCGCTGCGCTCGGTGCTCGACGAGACGGCGACCGCGGAGCGCACCGCGCGCGCGGGCGGCCTCGTGCTGCCGGTGTTCCGCGCGGTGACCCGCGCCGACGCCCGCCTGAGCCTCGTGATGGACGCCTCCTCCTCGATGCGCGTGTGGGACCGGATGTTCGCCGAACTGGAGCAGGTCTTCGGCCAGTTGGGAGCCTTCTGGGACATCCAGGTCAGCTATCTGCACGAGGGCCCGGACGCGCAGGCCGCCGTCAGCCGCAGCCCCGAGCTGTACGGGGCGCCCCTGCACTCCACCGACCGGCTCAGCGACCCGTCGGGCCGCCAGATCACCCTCCTCGTCAGCGACTGCGCGGGCCCGCTGTGGCGCAGCGGCCGCGCCCACCGCCTCCTGCACCAGCTGGCGCGGCAGGCCCCCGCCGCCGTGCTGCAACCCCTGCCGCAGCGCATGTGGAACAGGACCCGGCTCCCGGTCTCGTACGGGGAGCTGAGCCGCGGCGAGGCGCTGGGCGGCGCCGCGGCGCTGCGCGTGCGGACGGCGGCGGGGCCCTCGGCGCAGGCCCGCGCGGGTGCGCTCCCGGTGCCCGTGCTGCCGCCCGAGCCGGTGGCGCTCGGCGCCTGGGCGCGGCTCCTGTCGGGGGCCGGCGCGGGACCGGTCTCCGGGGCCGTCGGCTGGGTCAGGGCGGATCAGCGGCGGGCGTCGGCGGGGCGGCAGGCGCAGCGGCCCTCCGTGCTCGAACTGGTCTCCCGGTTCCGCTCCACCGCCTCACCGGACGCGAGCAAGCTCGCCGGATTCCTCGCGGCGGCCCCGCTGTGCCTGCCGGTGATGCAGCTGGTGCAGCGGACCATGCTGCCCGGTTCGGGCCCCTCCGAACTGGCGGAGGTACTGCTCAGCGGCCTGCTCACGCGCACCAAGGAGGAGCACGGGAGCGGCGGCGACGGCGTCCAGTGGTACGAGTTCGCGCCGGGCGTGCAGGAGTCGCTGCTCGGACCGCTCGGCAGGGACGAGGCCGTCCTGGTCCTCAAGCACTGCTCGGAGTACATCGAGGCCCGCTTCGGCAAGGGCGGCCCCAACTTCCCGGCCCTCGCGCTGGCCCAGCTCGGCGACAGCGACGGCGGCGGCGAAGCGGACGCGGTCACCGACCGCCCCACAGGCTCCGGATACCGGCCCCCGCACGCCGTGGACGGCGACAACGGGGACGGCGGGGCGAACGGCGCGGGCCTGGTCCCGCAGCCCTTCGCCGAGGTCGCCGCCCGGGTCCTGGAGCGCTTCATGCCGCTGCCCGAACAGTTCGCGCTGTACGGGCGGCCGGGCCAGGACGGGCCGCAGGAGGCGCCGCCCACCCACCCCGCCGTCACCCGCGCCCGCGCGCTCGCCGCACGCTTCGACAGCGAGCGCATGGTGCAGGACCTCATCGACGCGGTGCAGCTGCTGCGCGGCGCCGCCGAGCACGAGTCGCCCACGGAGCGGGACTTCGAGCTGTGGGCCGAGTACGCCCACTGCGTGCTGCGGCTGTGGGAGGTGCAGGGCGGCGCCGAGCTGCTGCGCGAGGCCGAGCAGGCCGCCGAGCGCGCCGCCGCCCACCCGCACGCGCTGCGCGAACGTGCCGTCCTCGCGCGCGTGCTCTCCACCGCCGCCACGGACCGCAGGCGCCGCGGCGACCACCCCGGCGCCCTCGAACTCCTGCGCAGGGCCGACCGGGAGTACGCCGTGGCCTGCTCGGCGCCCGACCTCGCCGAGTCGGAGGCGCTGCGGCTCACCCTGGAGCGCGTCGCGGCCCTGGAGGCGCAGTGGCGGCTCGGCGGCGACAGCGCGCTGCTGCAGGGCGCGGTCGGCATGCTGGAAGCGTTCGTCGACACCTGGCAGGGCCGCAGCCATCCGCCCGAACTCCCGCTCGCCCACGGCCGGATCCTGCTCCGGCTGTCCGGCGCCGCGGCCGACGGCGAGCAGGCCGTCAAGTACGCCGAGCAGGCGGCGGCTTCGCTGCGCACCGCCCTGAACGGAGACGCACAGGACCCGGGCGGCGTGCCGCGGGTGCGGGTGCTGCTCGACCTGGTCGACGCCCTGCTCGTCACCGGCGACGGCCTCGACGAGGCGGCGGCGCGGGTCGACGAGGCCCTCGCGGCGGCCCGCGACCAGCGGCTGCGCGCCGCGGTCCTGCTGCGGGCCGCCCGCGTCGCCCGCGCCCGGCACGCCGAGTCCGGCGACCCGCGCGAACTCCAGGCCGCCGCACGCCACTTCGAGCAGGCCGCGCACTGGATGCCGAGGGACTCCGCGGCCCACGCCGCGGCGCTCGCCGAGTGGGGCGAGGTGCTGCTGCTCCGGGCGGGCGCCGAGCCGTCGACGCCCGCCGAGCAGGACGCGCTGTCGCGGGCGATCCGGGTGCTGCGGGACTGCCGCGCCCAGACCCCCGCGGGCAGCGCCCGGCTCGCCCACCGGCTGCTGCTGCTCGGCCGCGCCCTGATGCTGCGCTACCGCGCGCGGGGCGACCGCGTCGACCTGCGCGAGGCCGAGTACCTCCTGGGGCTCGCCGCCGCCGAGGCGGACGACTTCCTGCCCGCCGCGCGCAGCTGGCTGGAGCTCGGACAGGTGCAGTTCGAGGTGTTCCGCAGCCTCGGCCGCCCCGCCCGCCTCGACGAGGCCGTCGACGCGTTCCGGTACGCCGCCGAGTCCGCCCGCGGCGCCGAGCGGGAGGCCGATACCGAGCGGTCCCGCCAGGAAGCCGTGCTTCTGGGCGCGCAGGCACACCACTTGCGGGGTATGTCCTACGAAGCGGCGGCACGCCCGCGTGCCGCCCGTGAGGCCTATCGGGCCGCCCGCCGCGAGTGGTCGAGGCTGCCCGAGGACATCGTGACCAGGAGCGGACCGACGGCACGGCAGACAGCGGAGCGCCTCGCCGAGCTGGCCTGACACCGGGCCGTCGGCCGGGGAGAGGGGAACGTCATGGACGCATGGGGAGAACCGCCGGCGGCCCGGCCGCTGCCGCCGCGGCAGGACGAGCACGCCGAGCCCTGCCCGGACCCGACCGAGCTGAGCCTCGCCGAACTGCGCAAGGCCGAACACCCGGTACTGGACGAGGTGCTGGAGGACCTGCGGGAGCGCGAGGAGCGGCCCGGCGAGATGCTCTGGGGGTTCAGCAGCGCGCTGTGACGCCCCGACCGGTTTCGGTCGCCGCGCGCGAGCGAACCGGACAACGTTGAACCGACCACGTTTGTGCCGCGCGCCCCACCGGGAAGGCGCCCCGTACGCGCGAGCCCGTACTGCGGGCGCACGGCATGGGGGGTACCGGAGTGGCTGGAGTCTCCGAAGGTGCCGTCGGGCGGACACCGCGGCAACGGCCCGTCCCCTTCCGGCAGTTCGTCGTCAAGGTGCACGGCCGCTGCAACCTCGCCTGCCGTTACTGCTACCTCTACGAGGGCCCCGACCACACCTGGAGCACCCGCCCCGCCGCCGCGTCCCCCGAGGTCCTCGACCGCACCGCGGCCCGGATCGCCGAGCACGCGCGCGTACACGCGCTCCCGCACCTCTCGCTCGTCCTGCACGGCGGTGAACCGCTGCTCGCGGGCGCCGCCGCGCTCGGCCGCTTCACCGCCCTCGTCCGCGAACGGGCTCCCACCGGATGCCAGGTGCACACCGTCGTGCAGACCAACGCCACCCTGCTCACCGAGCGGCGCCTCGCGACCCTCGCCCGGCACGGCGTCCGCGTCGGCATCAGCCTCGACGGCGGCCTCGAGGCCCACAACGCCCGCCGCGTCGACCGCGCCGGACGCCCCTCCTGGACCGCCGCCACCCGCGGGGCCCGCCTGACCGCCGAGCGTTTCCCGGACTCGTACGCCGGGATCCTCGCCGTGATCGACCCCGCGCAGGACCCGGTCGAGACGTACGAATCGCTGCTCACGCTCCGCCCGCCGGCGCTCGACCTGCTCCTGCCGCACGGCAACTGGACGGCGCCGCCGCCCGGCTGGGAACCGGGCGGGGAGGTGTACGGAGGCTGGCTGTGCGCCGCGTTCGACCGGTGGTGGGGGGCCGGGCACCGGGAGACACGGGTGCGCCTCTTCGAGGAGTGCCTCGCCCTGCTCCTCGGCCTGCCCTCGTCCGTCGAACCGCTCGGCCTCGCCCCCTTCGACGCCGTCGTCGTCGAGACCGACGGGACGATCGAACAGGTCGACTCGCTCAAGTCCGCCTACGACGGCGCCGCCTGGACCGGACTCGACGTCTTCCGGCACGACTTCGACGCGGCGCTCGCCCACCCCGCCGTCGCCGCCCGGCAGGCGGGCGCCGCCGCGCTCGCAGCCGACTGCCGGGCCTGCCCGCTGCTCGACGTCTGCGGCGGCGGCCAGTACGCCCACCGCTACCGCGCGGGACACGGGTTCGCCAACCCGTCCGTGTACTGCGCGGACCTGCAGCGCTTCATCCGTCATGTGGCGGCGGTGCTCACCGCGGACACGGTGCCCGCAGCCCACCCCGAAGGGGACCACCCGTGATGCTCCCGGCACTCCCGGACCACGCCCTGACCGAACTCGGCCGCACCGAAGGCGGCCCGCAGGCCCTCGCGCTGCTCGTCCGCGCCCAGGACACCCGCAGACTGCTCACGCTGCGCGCTGTGCTCGACGCCGTGACACAGGCGGACCCCCGCCTGTGCCCGCCGCCCGCCCGCAGGCGCCTCAGGGAGGACTGGGCGCTGATGGAGGCGGCAGACGCCACGACCTCGCGGCCCGCCGACTCGCCCGCCCGCGCACGCCTCCTGCACCCGCTGGTCGGCCCCTGGGTCCAGCGCTGCCTGACGCTCCTGCGCACCGACCCGTACCGGCCAGGAGCGCAGGAGCGCAGTCGGCAACTGGCGTACGAACTCGCCCACTTCAGCGCCCTCGCCGCGGCGGCCGCCGCCCGCGCGGGCCTTCCCTTCACCATCCGCCTGACAGCCCGCGGCGGCGTCATCGGCCTGCCCTCGCTCGGCACGCTGCGCACCTCGGAGCCCGACGGCACGACATACGAAGTCGCCTGCAAATACGGCCAGTTGAAGATCCGCGGCCGAGGCTCCGCACCCGTCGTCGTCCGCCTGGAACGCGGCACCGGAGCCTGGTCCGACGACCCCGCCTGGACGCCCGCCCACGCGCTGCCCGGCCTCACCGAGGGCGCGGCCCCCACCCCGCTCGACGACCTCGACCCGTACCGCGCGGCGGAGGGCGGCGCGCACTACCGGGGCGCGAGCGAACCCGCGACCCTCGACGACGCCGAACGCAAACGCTGGCTCCAGGCCTGGTCGGGCACCGCCGTCGAGCTGCGACTCGGCGGCGAGCAGCGCCTCGCGGAGGCCGTCGCCCTGCTGCGCTGCCTCGTCCCGCTCACCGCGCCGCCCGGCTCCGACCCGTACGACGCCACGGCAGGCACCTGCAGCGGCACCCGGCGCGAGGCCTTCGGCGCGGTCCTCAGCAGCACCCCGCCCACGGCGCCCGTGTTCGCGGCGACCCTCGTCCACGAGCTCCAGCACACCAAGCTCCTCACGGTCGCCCAGCTGGTGCCGCTGCACCGGGCGGGCGGCGCGGCCCGCTACTTCGCGCCGTGGCGCCCCGACCCGCGCCCCTTCGACGGGCTGCTCCAGGGCGCGTACTCGCATCTGGCGCTCGCCGACTTCTTCCAGCGGCGCGCGCTGAGCGTCGGCAGGGCCGCCGAGCGGGAGTCGGCGTGGGCCGTGCACGCGCGCTGCAAGGAGCAGGTCGGCGCCGCGCTCCCCGCCGTCGTCGGGTCGACGGACCTCACCCCGCAGGGGCGCCGCCTCGTGGACCAGATGGTCGCCACCTACGAACGGCTCGGCGAGCACCCGGCGCCCCGCGGGCACGCCGCACGCGCGCGTGCCTACGTGGACGCGGCCCGAACCCTGTTCGCAGCACGCCGGATGCGGTCAACTGGGTGATATTCGAGCCCGGTTGGAGCGAAGATCGGGGCATGAGCGGGAAGGGATGCGAGCGCGGCGCGCGCAGCCGGGGCGGGGCAGCCCCGGCCCTGACGCGGTGTCGTGCCGAGGTTCAGCCATTACGTGCCGGGAGGCCGCTGCATGTCTGCAATCCGTAGGCCGGTCGGAGCCACCGGCAAGGGGGCCGGGAAATCCACGGTCACCATCAGTTTCGCCGGGTTCAACCGGGCCTGGGCGGCCTGGATCGGGGACCGGCTGGAGCGGCGCGGCCTGCGGGTCGTGTACGCGCGCTGGGACTCCCGCGCCGACGTGCCGCTCGCCGAGCTCCTCGGTGACCTGCTGCTCGCCGAGGGCCGCGTCCTCGTCATCGTCAGCGAGTGGTACTTCCAGCTCGGCCCCCGCACCCACGAGGAGTGGAACGCGGCGCTGCGCCAGGTCGTCGCCCCCGACTCCGACCGGTTCGCGGCCGTCTCCGTGACCACCGCCCCGCTGCCCACCGCCACGACGGTGCTGGCCGCGACGCAGCTCACCAACATGGGCGCCGACGAGGCGGAGCGCCGCCTGCTCGACCGGCTCGACCTGCCGACGGAGCCGCTGCCCGAGCTGCCCACCGGCGAGCGGCGCGGGCCGCGCTTCCCCGCCTCCATGCCCGAGGTGTGGGGCGGAGTGCCGCGCCGCAACACGCGCTTCACCGGCCGCGAGCCGCTGCTCAACGACGCGTACCACCTGCTCCAGGGCGCCGAACCCGGCGCGGGCGTGCTCACCATGCACGGCATGTCGGGGGTCGGCAAGACGCAGCTGGCCGCCGAGTACGTCTACCGCTTCGGCTCCGAGTACGACGTCGTGTGGTGGGTGAACGCCGAGGGCCGGGTCACGTACCGCCGCCTGATGGCGGAACTGGCGCCGAAGCTCGGCCTGTCCACCGGACCCGAGTACGGCGAGCGGCTGCGCGCCGTGCGCGACTCGCTGCGCCGCGGTGACCCGTACGGGCGCTGGCTGCTCGTCCTGGACGGCGCCGACGAACCCGACCAGATCTGGGACCTGGTGCCCACCGGCCCGGGGCACGTCCTGATCACCTCCCGCAACCCCGAGTGGAGCGAGCACAACAGCAAGCTCCTCGAAGTGCCGGTCTACTCCCGCGACGAGTCCGTGGCCTTCATCCGCCGCCGCGCCGCCCGGCTCTCCGAACCGGACGCCGACCAGCTCGCCGAGGCCCTGGAGGACCTGCCGCTGCTGCTCGACCAGACGGCCGGCTGGCTCAACGACTCGGACATGTCCGTCGAGGAGTACATCGGGCTCCTGGAGGGCGGCATCGACCAGGACGTCGTCAAGGTCTCCGCCGACTTCCCCGTCGCCTTCCAGACCGCCTGGTCGATCCTGCTCAACAAGCTGCGCGAGACCGTCCCCGAGTCCATCGACCTGCTGCGCCTGTGCACGTTCTTCGCGCCCGGCTTCATCCCCGTACGCCTGCTGCGGGAGATGCCGCACGACGAACTGCCCGAGCAGGTCGCCGGGCTGCTCAACGACCCGCTGCTGTGGAACAAGGCGATCAACCAGCTGCGCCAGTACTCCGTCGTGCGCCTGGAGTCCCACGAGACGGTGGGCGACGAGTCGGCCGCGGCGGGCGAGTCCCTGTACCTGCACCGCATGGTCCACCAGATCGTGCACAAGGACATGCCCGAGGAGGACCGCCGCGAGTTCATCGACGTCGTCCGCGGGGCGCTCGCCGCCGCCGACCCCGGCCGGGCCACCGACACCCGCCTGTGGGACGAGTACGCGGCGATCGTGCCGCACCTGAAGTACGCCGACGTGCTGCACAGCAAGGACCGCAAGGTCCAGAACATGGTCCTCAACTGCCTGCGCTACATGTACTTCACGGGCGAGTACGTCTCCGGCATCAAGCTCGGCGAGCGCGCCCTCGCCACCTGGAAGCGCCGCCTCGGCGACACCCACCAGCGGGTCTGGGACCTCTCGTACCACCTGTCCAACCTGCTGCGCGCGGCCGGCGAGTACGAGCGCGCCGAGGAGATCGGGCGGACCGCCGCCGACCACCTGCTCGCCGAGCGCGGCGCCGCGGACCTCGACTACCTGCGCGCCAACATCGGCCTCGGCGCCGACCTGTGGGGCCTCGGCCGCTACGAGGACGCGCGCGAGCTGTACGAGTGGCTGTACCCGGCCTACCGCGAACTCCTCGGCGAGCAGGACTCCCGGACCCTCAACGCCCTGAACAACCTGGGCTTCGCGCTGCGCCTGCTCGGCCGCTACAAGGACAGCCTCGACATCGACCGGCGCACCCTGGAGGCCCGCAGGCTGCTCCTCAAGAGCCGGCACCCCTGGGCGCTGTTCTCCGAGATCCACTACGCGACGAACCTGCGCCTCCTCGGCCGCTACACCGAGGCCGAGTCCATGCAGGCGAAGAACGTGCGGGAGTACCGCCTCGTCATGGGTGGCGAGAACCCGCAGACGCTGCTCGCCGAGCACAACCTCGCGCAGTGCCTGTACCGGCTCGGCGACCACGGGCGGGCGGGACCGCTGTTCACCCGCGTCCGGGAGCGCTACGAGCGCCAGCTCGGGGAGAACGACCCGCAGACGCTGGCCGCCGCCGTCAGCCACAGCTGCTTCGCCCGCGAGCACGGCGACATCGACCAGGCGCGGGAGACCAGCGAGTACATCCTCGCGCGCTACGAGGAGCGGCTCGCCGAAGGACACCCGTTCATCGCCGGGGGCCGCGCCAACCACGCGCTGATCCTGCGCAGCGTCGGCGAGCGGGACCTGGCGCACGACCTGATCGAGCGGGCCATGACCGACATGGCGGCCGCGGTCGGCGAGAACCATCCGTGGACCGTGGGCTGCGCCGTCAACGCGTCGGCGCTGCGCAACCTCGTCGGGGACACCGCGTCCGCGGCCGAGCTCAGCGCCTCGGCGGCGGCCCGCGCCGCCGAGACCCTCGGCCGTACGCATCCGCTCACCCTGACGGCACGCGTCGCGCACGCGGCAGACCTGCGGGGCCTCGGCAACCGGCAGGAGGCCGAGAAGACCGAGCAGGAGGCGCTGTCCGACCTGACCGCGACGCTGGGCAAGCAGCACATCCACACCCTGTCGGCGCGGGCCCGCAACCGGCCCTACTGGGACTTCGAGCCGCAGGTGACGTGAGCCGCCGGGAACGGAACGGCCGAAGGCCCGGCCCCCTTTCGGGGACCGGGCCTTCGGTCTGTCGCTGTGCTCCGGGGCCTTACGCCTCGAAGACCTCGCGCACCAGCTGCTCCTGCTCGGCCTGGTGGCGCTTGGCCGAGCCGACCGCCGGGGACGAGCCGTGCGGCCGCGAGATGCGGCGCAGCCGCTCGGCACCCGGGATGTCGGCGCCGACGGCCAGGTCCAGGTGGTCGATCAGGTTGAGCGCGATGAACGGCCACGCACCCTGGTTCGCCGGCTCCTCCTGCGCCCAGAGGTACTTCTCGGCGTTCGGGAACTTGGCGATCTCGGCCTGGAGCTCGGCACCCGGCAGCGGGTACAGACGCTCGACGCGGATGATCGCGGTGTCGGTGACGCCGCTCTTCTTCCGCTCGGCCTCGAGGTCGTAGTACAGCTTGCCCGCCACGAAGACGACCTTCTTGATCGCCTTCGGGTCCGTGGCACCCGACTCGACCTCGGTGTCGCCGATGACCGGGCGGAAGCCGCCCGTCGTGAACTCGTCCACCTTCGACGCGGCGGCCTTGAGGCGCAGCATCGACTTCGGCGTGAAGACCACCAGCGGCTTGTGGTGCGGGTTGTGCACCTGCCACCGCAGGAGGTGGAAGTAGTTCGACGGCAGCGTCGGCATGGCGACCGTCATGTTGTTCTGCGCGCACAGCTGCAGGAAGCGCTCGACACGGGCCGAGGAGTGGTCCGGGCCCTGGCCCTCGTAGCCGTGCGGCAGCAGCAGCGTGACGCCGGAGGTCTGGCCCCACTTCTGCTCGGCGGCCGAGATGTACTCGTCGACGACGGTCTGCGCGCCGTTGACGAAGTCACCGAACTGCGCCTCCCACATCACGAGGGACTCGGGACGCGCCAGCGAGTAGCCGTACTCGAAGCCCATGACCGCGTACTCGGAGAGCAGCGAGTCGTAGACGTTGTAGCGGGCCTGGTCCGGCGACAGGTAGAGGAGCGGGGTGAAGTCCTCGCCCGTCTTGTTGTCGATGAGGACCGCGTGGCGCTGACCGAAGGTGCCGCGGCGCGAGTCCTGACCGGACAGCCGGACCGGGGTGCCCTCCAGGAGCAGCGAGCCGAGGGCGAGGGTCTCGCCCATGCCCCAGTCGATCGTCCCGTCCTCGATCATGGTGGCGCGGCGCTGCAGCTGCGGCAGCAGACGCGGGTGCACCGTGACGTGGTCCGGGATGTTGACCTGGGACTCGGCGATGCGCTTGACGACCTCCTGGGAGATCGCCGTCTGCACGGCCACCGGGAACTCGGCCTGCGGGTCGGGGACCTCGGCGGCGGCCGGGTGCGAGACGGCCTCGCGGACCTCCGTGAAGACCTTCTCCAGCTGGCCCTGGAAGTCCTGGAGCGCCTGCTCGGCCTCTTCCAGGGTGATGTCGCCGCGACCGATGAGGGACTCGGTGTAGAGCTTGCGCACCGAGCGCTTCTTGTCGATCAGGTCGTACATCAGCGGCTGCGTGAACGCCGGGTTGTCCGACTCGTTGTGACCGCGGCGGCGGTAGCAGATGAGGTCGATGACGACGTCCTTGTTGAACGCCTGGCGGAACTCGAAGGCCAGACGGGCAACGCGGACGACGGCCTCGGGGTCGTCGCCGTTCACGTGGAAGATCGGCGCCTCGATCATGCGGGCCACGTCCGTGGCGTACATGGAGGAGCGCGAGGACTCCGGGGCGGCGGTGAAGCCGACCTGGTTGTTGATGACGATGTGGACCGTGCCGCCCGTGCGGTAGCCGCGCAGCTGCGACATGTTGAGCGTCTCGGCGACCACACCCTGGCCCGCGAAGGCCGCGTCACCGTGCAGGGCGACGGGCAGGACCGTGAAGTCCGTGCCGCCCTTGTTGATGATGTCCTGCTTGGCGCGGACGATGCCCTCGATGACCGGGTCGACCGTCTCCAGGTGGGACGGGTTGGCGGCCAGCGAGACGTTGATCTGCTCGCCGTCCAGGCCGGTGAAGGTGCCCTGGGCGCCCAGGTGGTACTTCACGTCGCCGGAGCCGTGCATCGACTTCGGGTCGAGGTTGCCCTCGAACTCCCGGAAGATCTGCGCGTACGACTTGCCGACGATGTTCGCCAGGACGTTCAGCCGGCCGCGGTGGGCCATGCCGATGACGACCTCGTCGAGACGGTTCTCGGCGGCGGAGTCGATGACCGCGTCGAGCAGCGGGATGACGGACTCGCCGCCCTCCAGGGAGAACCGCTTCTGACCGACGTACTTGGTCTGCAGGAAGGTCTCGAAGGCCTCCGCCGAGTTCAGCCGGCGCAGGATGCGCAGCTGCTCCTCGCGCTCCGGCTTGGCGTGCGGCCGCTCGATGCGGTCCTGCAGCCAGCGGCGCTGCTTCGGGTCCTGGATGTGCATGAACTCGACGCCGGTGGTGCGGCAGTACGAGTCGCGCAGCACGCCGAGGACGTCGCGCAGCTTCATCATCGACTTGCCGGCGAAGCCGCCGACGGCGAACTCGCGCTCCAGGTCCCACAGCGTGAGCCCGTGCTCGGTGATGTCCAGGTCGGGGTGCTTGCGCTGCTGGTACTCCAGCGGGTCGGTGTCGGCCATGACGTGGCCGCGGACCCGGTAGGAGTGGATCAGCTCGAAGACGCGGGCGGCCTTGGTGACGTCGTCGTCGTGCGAGGCGTCGATGTCCTTGAGCCAGCGGACCGGCTCGTAGGGGATCCGCAGGGCCTTGAAGATCTCGTCGTAGAACTCGTTCTCACCGAGGAGGAGGTTCGCGACGATGCGCAGGAACTCGCCGGAGGCGGCGCCCTGGATGACCCGGTGGTCGTAGGTCGACGTGAGCGTCATGACCTTCGAGATGCCGAGCTTGTTCAGGGTGTCCTGGGACGTGCCCTGGAACTCCGCCGGGTAGTCCATGGAGCCGACGCCCATGATGACCGACTGTCCGGGCATCAGGCGCGGGACCGAGTGGACGGTGCCGAGGCCGCCGGGGTTGGTCAGGGAGACCGTGACACCGGTGAAGTCGTCCATGCCGAGCTTGCCGTCACGGGCGCGCCGGACGATGTCCTCGTAGGCCTGCCAGAACTCGAAGAAGTTCAGCGTCTCGGCCTTCTTGATGCCCGCGACGACCAGCTGGCGGTCGCCGTTCGGCTTCACGAGGTCGATGGCCAGACCGAAGTTGACGTGGTCCGGCTTCACCAGGGTCGGCTTGCCGTCCTTCTCCTGGAAGGAGTAGTTCATCGACGGCATGGCCTTGATGGCCTGCACCATCGCGTACCCGATGAGGTGCGTGAAGGAGATCTTCCCGCCCCGGGCCCGCTTCAGGTGGTTGTTGATGACGATGCGGTTGTCGAACAGCAGCTTCACCGGGACCGCGCGCACGGACGTCGCCGTGGGGACCTCGATGGACTTGTTCATGTTCTTCGCGACGGCGGCGGCGGGACCGCGCAGCGTCACGAGCTCGGGGCCGGCAGGGGCCTCGGTCGTCACTTCTTCAGCCTTCTTCGGGGTTGCGGGCTTCGCAGGCGCGGCAGCGGCCGGCTTCGGCGCGGTGGGCGCGGCCTGAGCGGCGGGCTTCGCGGGGGCCGGAGCGGCAGCCTGTGCGGGAGCTGCGGCTGCGGGCTTCGCGGGCGCGGCGGGGGCCTGCGCTGCGGGTGCGGCCGGGGCCGCGGGCTTCTCGGCCGGCTTCGGGGTCGTCGCGGCCCCCGCGGCCGCGGCACCTGGCTTGTAGTCGGCGAAGAAGTCCCACCAGGCTCGGTCAACCGAATTCGGGTCCTGGAGGTACTGCTGATAGATCTCGTCGACGAGCCACTCGTTGGGTCCGAACGCGGCCGCAGGGTTCTTACCCTGCCCGGCTTGGTCGGTCTCGGTGGAGATGCTCGAGTTACTGGGGGACTGTGGCGACACGGCGGTAACCGCCCTCTTCCGCTTCTCACAAGGTGATGGACAGCGGGAATAAAGGCTACGCCTCCATTGACGAGACGTGCAGACCGGGCCGGTCATCCGTCACGTAAGTCACACCGGAAGTTGCGTTTCGGGCCGGGAAATGGCGGGAAACAACCGGGGTTTCGGTACGTTCGGATGCGCGCCCGGCGTGTTCGTGTCTGCCCGGCGCGCTCTTGACCCCTGCCTGACCGAAACCCTACGTCAACTTTGCGTTCCGGGCTCTCCCGGAAGAGTGACCTTGATCCGGCAGCCCCGAGCGGATTCGGCCACCCGGATCTGTCCGCCGTGCAGTTCCACGGCCCAGCGGGCGATGGCGAGGCCGAGGCCCGTGCCGCCGTCGCCCTTGTCGCCGGTGGCGGCGCCCTGGTTGAAGCGCTCGAAGACCTTGTGCCACTCGGACTGCGGGATGCCGGGGCCCTCGTCGATCACTTCGAGGTCGAGCGAATCGGGGTAGGGGCCGCGCCGGGCGAGCACGGTGACGCGGCCGTGCTGAGGGGAGTGCTTCACCGCGTTGTCGATGAGGTTCGCGACGACCTGGTGGATGCGCTCCGGGTCGGCGAGCGCCGTCAGCTCGGGCGGCGTGACGTCGAGGTGCAGATGGACGTCCGTACGCGTGTGGGTGCCGGATCCCGAGGCGAGTCCGGCGCGCTGGGAGACCGCCATGTTGGCCTCCTTCAGGACGCCCGACAGGTACGGCCAGACCTCGAAGCGGCGCGTCTTCAGCGGCACGACGCCGTTGTCCAGGCGGGACAGGTCGAGCAGCGTGTCGACGAGGCGGCCGAGCCGCTCCGTCTGTTTCAGCGCGGTGCGCATCGTCTCGGGGTCGGCGGCCATCACGCCGTCGACGACGTTCTCCAGGACGGCGCGCAGGCCCGCGATGGGCGTGCGCAGCTCGTGCGACACGTTGGCCACGAGCTCTTTGCGCTGCTGGTCCTGGGCCGCCAGCTCGTCGGCCATGCGGTTGATGGTGACCGCGAGGTCACCGATCTCGTCGCGCCGGCCCGCGCCGCGCACCCGGCGCGAGTAGTCGCCGTTGGAGATGAACCGGGCGACGGTGTTCATCTCGTCGAGCGGAGCCGTCAGCGAGTGCGCCACGAACTGCGTGATCAGCAGCGTGGCGATGATCGAGAACACCGTGATGAAGCGCAGCTCCGTCGCCGTGTACATCGCCACCATGAGCAGGCCCGTGGTGATGAAGACCGAGACGACGACGAGCGTGCCGAGTTTCGCCTTCACGGAGAAGGGGCGCAGACCGCCGGACGCCCACTGAGGGTTGAACGGCGGCCGGTGCGGCCGCCCTGCCGGTGCCCGGTTCCGGTCCGCGCCGCTCACGGGTTCGGCGTCTCCAGCGCGTAGCCCACGCCGTGCACGGTGCGGATGCGCTCCGCGCCGATCTTCCGGCGCAGCGCCTTGATGTGGCTGTCGACGGTGCGGGTGCCCGAGGCGTCCGCCCAGTCCCACACCTCGGCGAGCAGCTGCTCACGGGAGAGGACCGCGCGCGGCGTGTTCGCCAGGCACACGAGGAGGTCGAACTCGGTGGGCGTGAGGTGCACGTCCTCGCTGCGCACGCGCACGCGGCGCTGCGCGTGGTCGATCTCCAGCTCGCCGAGTCGCAGTATCCCGCTGCGCGGCGTCGTGGCGGCGAGCGCCGCCCGCTCGACGCGGCGGAGCAGCACGTGCACGCGCGCCGCCAGCTCCCGCATGGAGAACGGCTTGGTCATGTAGTCGTCGGCGCCCACACCGAGGCCGACGAGCATGTCCGTCTCGTCGTCGCGCGCGGTGAGCATCATGACCGGCACCGGACGCTGGGCCTGCACGCGACGGCAGACCTCCAGGCCGTCGAAGCCGGGCAGCATGATGTCGAGGATCAGCAGGTCGGGCTGCCAGGCCTCGGCCGTGTCCACCGCCGCCGGGCCGTCCTGCGCGGTTTGCACGAGGAATCCCTCGGCACGCAGCCGGGCGGCGATGGCATCGACGATGGTCGGATCGTCCTCGACGACAAGGACCCGTCGCTGGGCTCCCTGTGTCGTCGTGGTGGTGTTGTGGGAGGTGTGTGTCTGCTCCATCGCCCCGCCCCTGAGTGCGCGCCGTCGTGACGCGCTTGACGCTTGAATGATCGGGTTTCGGACGTCAGCGTACGGGGAGTTACCGCCGGTCGGCTACGTGGGCCTCAGTGCGAGGTGCACCACGTCAGGGACGCCCCGGACAACCGGGATCTCTTCGGTGCGCACCGCCTGGAATCCGGCATTCCGCAAGGTTTCTTCGAAATTTGCTGACGGCTGTGCGGACCATACGGCGAGAACACCGCCCGGGTCGAGTCGGTCCTTGCAGGCGGCGAGGCCGGACGGTCCGTAAAGGGTGTCGTTGTCCTCGGTGACGGTCCAGTCGGGGCCGTTGTCGATGTCGAGGCAGAGCGCGTCGTAGGTGTCTGTCGCCGTGTGCAGATGCCGTACGAGGTCGGCCTCGACGATGTCGGTACGGGGGTCGGCGAGAGCCTGCGCGGACAGCTCGCGCAGTGGGCCGTTCCGATGCCAGTCGATGATGGCGGGCTCCCGCTCGACGACCGTGATGCCGCCCCAGTGCGGGTCGGCGGCCGCGTGTTCGAGGGAGAAGCCGACGCCGAGGCCGCCGATGAGGACGCGCGGTTCCTCCCGGTCGTCCAGGGCGGCGCGGGCCGAGTCGACGAGCCGCCGCTCGGAGCGGCCGTCGGAGGTGTCCATCAGGAACGTGCCGTTGGCGATGATCTGGAGCAGGTCGCCGTGACGGCGCAGGACCACCTCGCCGAAGGGGCCTTCGCGGCGATCGAGGACGACGGGTGGATCGGGGTCGTGCAGAGTCGTCATGGCCGCCATTCTGGCCGACGGGCGGGGGCGCCGTGGGTGTTTTCTGTGTCCCACGTCTCACATGGCGCTCGTCACAGAGGGTGAACCGAACCGGTCCGCGTCGCGTCGGGGGTGCCCACGTACTTCGCGTTCGCCAGGGGTGCCTCGATCCGCCAGCCCACGGACTCGTAGAGGAAACGTCCCTCCGGTGTGCACGCGAGAACCGCGCGGGTCGCGCCCTGGGCGTGGGCCGCCGACTGGAGCGTGCCCATGACCACGCGGCCCAGGCCCTTGCGGCGGTGGTGCTCGGAGGTCTCGATCTGGTCGACGACGGCGCTCGCGCCGGTCGGGGCGATCTGCCCGCGCGCGGCGAACGCGCCCGAGGAGTCGGTGAGCAGGACCCGGGTGACGCCCGCGCGGTTCCAGATGTGCCGGATGTAGCCACTGGGCGCCGGGGGTGCGGCGGCCCGGGTCAGGTCCGTCGCCATCAGGAAGTCGTCCGCCCCGTAGGCCTTCCACCCGGGGCCGAGCCACGGCAGGACCCGCGCCGGGTCGGCGAAGACCTTCAGGTGGGTGCCGCGGCCGCGCGTCGACTCCGCCGCCTTGCGCACGGCCTCCTCCGTCACGGCCTCGTTGGTGGCGCCGATGACGTGCCGGCTCACGTGCTCCGGCTGGCCCACGTGAATCGTGTAAACCCCAGGGTTCGACGAGTGGGGGAGCGGTGCCGCGCGAGGCGATCCAGCCGTCGACCCAGTCCCGCACGAGTTCCTCGCCCGTCATGCCCGCACTCCCTCGCGTCAGGATTTTTGTAAGGACCTCGTTCGCTTGAGGGTCATTACATATGGCGCGCCACCGGGTCCGGTAGCCGTGATCGCTGACAGCGAACGCCCGTCACGGAACATCTGGAGGTCACCGAGCATTGAGTGCATGTAACTCAACTTGACTGCCAAAGGGGAGATCATGGCTTCGACGTCCACACCGCTCACCCTGCCCGTGCTGCCCCTCGACGACGAGGTCGTGCTGCCCGGAATGGTGGTGCCCCTGGACCTCAGCGACACCGACGTACGAGCCGCGGTGGAGGCCGCGCAGGCCGCCGCGCGTACTGGACCCAGCAAGCCGAAGGTGCTGCTTGTTCCACGGATCGACGGCACGTACGCGAACACCGGCGTGCTCGGCACCGTCGAGCAGGTCGGACGCCTCGCCGACGGCGACCCCGGCGCGCTGATCCGCGGCGTCGGCCGCGTGCGCATCGGCGCCGGTACGACCGGGCCCGGCGCCGCCCTGTGGGTGGAGGGCCTGACCGTCGAGGAGGAGGTGCCGGACCCGCTGCCGGGAGCCGTCACCGAACTCGTCAAGGAGTACAAGGCGCTCGCCACGAACTGGCTGAAGAAGCGCGGCGCCTGGCAGGTCGTGGACCGCGTGCAGCAGATCGACGGCGTGTCCGCGCTCGCCGACAACTCCGGCTACTCGCCGTTCCTCACCACCGCCCAGAAGGTCGAGCTGCTGGAGGCCGCCGACCCGGTGGAGCGCCTGAAGCTCGCCACCCAGCACCTGCGCGACCACCTCGCGGAGCAGGACGTCGCCGAGTCCATCGCCAAGGACGTCCAGGAGGGCGTCGACAAGCAGCAGCGCGAGTTCCTGCTGCGGCGCCAGCTCGACGCCGTGCGCAAGGAGCTGCGCGAGCTGAACGGCGACGCCAAGGACGCGGCCGAGGAGTCCGACGACTACCGGGTGCGCGTGGAGGCCGCCGACCTTCCGGAGCAGGTCCGCGAGGCCGCGCTCAAGGAGGTCGAGAAGCTGGAGCGCTCCAGCGACCAGTCGCCCGAGGGCTCCTGGATCCGCACCTGGCTCGACACCGTCCTCGAACTCCCGTGGAACGAGCGGACCGAGGACGAGTACGACATCCAGGGCGCCCGCGGCGTCCTCGACGCCGAGCACGCGGGCCTCGACGACGTGAAGGAGCGGATCACCGAGTACCTGGCCGTGCGCAAGCGCCGCGCGGACCGCGGCCTCGGCGTGGTCGGCGGGCGGCGCGGCGGCGCCGTGCTGGCGCTCGTCGGCCCGCCCGGCGTCGGCAAGACCTCGCTCGGCGAGTCCGTGGCGCACGCGATGGGCCGTAAGTTCGTCCGCGTCGCCCTCGGCGGTGTGCGGGACGAGGCGGAGATCCGCGGTCACCGGCGTACGTACGTGGGTGCGCTGCCCGGCCGCATCGTGCGCGCCATCAAGGAGGCCGGGTCGATGAACCCGGTGGTCCTCCTCGACGAGGTCGACAAGGTGGGCTCGGACTTCCGCGGCGACCCGGCCGCGGCGCTCCTGGAAGTCCTCGACCCCGCGCAGAACCACACCTTCCGCGACCACTACCTGGAGGTCGAGCTCGACCTGAGCGACGTCGTCTTCCTGGCGACGGCGAACGTACTGGAGGCCATCCCGGAGGCCCTGCTCGACCGCATGGAGCTGGTCCGCCTCGACGGCTACACCGAGGACGAGAAGGTCGTCATCGCCCGCGACCACCTGGTGCCGCGCCAGCTGGACCGCGCCGGGCTCGCCGCCGAAGAGGTCGTCATCGGCGACGACGCGCTGCGCAAGCTCGCCGGCGAGTACACGCGCGAGGCGGGCGTACGAAACCTGGAGCGGTCCGTGACGCGCGTCCTGCGCAAGGTCGCCGCGCAGCACGAACTCGGCGACCGGGAGCTGCCGTTCACCGTCGGCGAGGGCGATCTGCGCGCGCTCATCGGGCGGCCGCACCACGTGCCCGAGTCGGCGCAGGACCCGGCCGAGCGGCGTACGTCCGTGCCGGGCGTGGCGACCGGGCTCGCGGTCACGGGAGCCGGTGGCGACGTGCTGTACGTGGAGGCGTCGCTCGCCGACCCGGAGACGGGCGCGGCGGGGCTTACCCTCACCGGCCAGCTGGGCGACGTCATGAAGGAGTCGGCGCAGATCGCGCTCTCCTTCCTGCGCTCGCACGGCGCCGAACTGGAACTGCCCGTCGCCGACCTGAAGGAGCGCGGCGCGCACATCCACTTCCCGGCGGGCGCGGTCCCGAAGGACGGGCCGAGCGCGGGCGTCACGATGACGACGGCGCTGGCGTCCCTGCTGAGCGGACGCCTGGTCCGTACGGATGTGGCGATGACCGGTGAGGTGTCGTTGACCGGCCGCGTGCTGCCCATCGGCGGCGTCAAGCAGAAGCTCCTGGCGGCGCACCGGGCGGGCATCACGACCGTCATCATTCCGAAGCGGAACGAGGCGGATCTGGACGACGTCCCGGCGGAGGTCCTGGAGAAGCTGGAGGTGCACCCGGTGAACGATGTGCGGCAGGTGCTGGAGCTGGCGTTGACACCGGCCTCGGCTTCGGCGGATGCGGCGGTGCCGGTCGCCGCGTGAGGCCTGCGGCGCGGCCGGGGTCCGGGGCATGGCCCCGGGCCCCGCTGCTCATGGGTTACGCGGCGTCGCCGCCGTCGATGACCAGGTCGGTGCCGACGGCGGAAGCGGCGTCCGGGGAAGCGAGGTAGAGGACGGCCGCCGCGATCTCCGCGGTGGAGGAGACGCGGCCCAGGGGAGACTCGGACTTCATCCGGGCGGCGCGCTCGTCGTCCGTCTCGCCCGGCCTCAGCGACATGGTGGTGGCGGACGCGCCGGGGCTGACGACGTTGATGCGGACCCCGTCGGCGATGTGGTCGAGGGCGGCGGCCCGGGTGAGGGCGGCGACGGCCGCCTTGGTGGCGATGTAGCCGGCCACGCCCGGAGTGCGGGTGTGCGCGCCGAGGTTGGAGGCGATGTTGACGATCGCACCGCCCGTGGGCTGCTCGCGCATCCGGGCGACCTCGGCCTGGAGGCTGAGGAACACACCGGTCACGTTGATGTCGAGCAGGGTGCGCCAGTCCTCCTCGGGAAGGTCGGCCAGGGGCGTGCCGCCCCGGAAGACGCCCGCGTTGTTGACGGCGACGTCGAGGCTGCCGAACAGTTCGACGGTCCGGCGGACCAGCTCCCTGACGTCTTCGGAGCGGGTGATGTCCGCGGTGACCGCGGCCGCCGTACCGCCCGCCTTCCGGATCAGTTCGACCGTCTCGTCGAGCGTCGCGGCGGTCCGTCCGGCGGCGATCACCGAGGCCCCTTCGGCGGCGAAGGCGAGAGCGATGGCCCGGCCGATGCCGGAGCCGGCGCCGGTGACGAGGACGGACTTGCCGGTGAAGCGTGCGGTCATGTTGACGGCATCCTTTAATTGATCGATCGGTCTGCTATTTGGTCATGCGAGACACCTCCTCAGGAGGAGGTGTCGTTCAGTCCAGAAGGTGCAGCGCCTGCTCGGCGGCATCCCGCGTCCGGCCGGGGTCGTCGGACGCCTTGCCCGCCACGCGCAGGCCCTGCATCAGCACGAGCAGCATCCGCGCGAGGGCGCGCGGGTCGCGGTCCGCGGGCAGTTCGCCCTCGGCGCGGGCCCGGACCAGTGCCGAGTGCAGCAGGGTCTCGATGTGCTCCCAGCTCGCCTCCACCCGGCGTGCCGCCGCCGCGTCGTGCGCGCCGAGTTCGGCGGCCGTGTTGGTGACGAGGCACCCCTTCGCGCGCTGGTCGGGGGAGCCCGCCTCGGCGGCGAAGCGTCGCACCAGCGCGCGTACGGCGGGCAGTGCGGGGCCCGGCTGGGACAGTTCGTGCAGCAGGCTCGCGTTGTGGGTCTCGCTGTACCGGTCCAGCGCCTTCAGATACAGCTCGTGCTTGTTGCCGAAGGTGGCGTAGATGCTGGCGCGCCCGATGCCGAGGTGGGTGACGAGGTCCGACATCGAGGTCGCCTCGTAGCCGCGCAGCCAGAACAGCTCCAGGGCTGACTGAAGAGCGGCGTCCGGATCGAATTCCTTGGTTCTGGCCACGGTGGGACTGTAGGGCTTACTGGAACGGTCGGTCAATTTGCGGCGCTGAAGTGAGCGGTCGAACAGGACCGGGGCCCGGGGCGGTGCCCCGGGCCCCGGCGACTCTCGTCGGAAAGGCGGGCTCGAATGTGCTCAGCCGTTGGCGAGCGCCACGACGCGGTCGAGGGCGCCGTTGAACTTGTTGTGGTCGCCGACCGTCGGGCCCGACGACGTGTACTGCCACATCGTGTAGTAGCTCCAGCCGGCCGGGAGCGTGCCGACGGTGGAGGCGTACCGCGCGATCCACAGCGGGTTGTTGGCGGCGAATCCGCCGTAGTTACCCGTGCACTGGGTCCACCAGCTGGTCGCCGTGTAGATGACGGCGTCGCGGCCCGTGCGGGCCTTGTACTGGTTCAGGAAGTCTCGGATCCAGGTCACCATGCCGCTCTGCGTCTTGCCGTAGCAGGCGGCGCCGTACGGGTTCCACTCGATGTCGAGCGCGCCCGGCAGCGTCTTGCCGTCCCTGGACCAGCCGCCGCCGTTGTCCACGAAGTAGTTGGCCTGCGTGGCGCCGCTCGTGGTGTCGGGGGTCGCGAAGTGGTAGGCACCGCGGACCATGCCCACGTTGTACGAGCCGTTGTACTGCTGCGCGAAGTACGGGTTCTTGTAGTACGTGCCTTCGGTGGCCTTGACGTAGGCCCAGCGCACGCCGCTGTTCCAGAGGGTCGACCAGGCGACGTTGCCCTGGTGGCTGGAGACGTCGACGCCTTCGGTCTGGGTGGCGGAGGTGCCCCCGCCGGGCGGCAGGGAGCCGACGCCGTCGTGCTCGGCGACCCCCATGCCCATGTGGGCCTCGCCGCGGGCCGGCGTATCGGCGGCCTGCGCCGGGCCGGGGAGGGCGAGGAGGAGGGAGAGCGCGGCGAGCAGGGTGCCGGTGATTCCCAGCCGGGTGCTGCGTCTGCGACGGGCGGGGACAGGTCTGTGCACGGGCATGAGCGGCCTCCGAGAACGACGTGGGGTGACGTGCGGTGGCGCCGGTGCGCTTGATGGTGTGTACATGCCGCGAATGGGCAGTGAAAAAACTCTACGCATGTAGATGCGGGGGTGGGAAGAGGGGCCGGTGTGTGCCGTTGGTCTACTCCTGCGAAATACTGACGGAACTGCGGTGATGACCGTGATGGGCGAAAACTTTCAGAGGTGCTGACGTGCGCGAAGACGGAAAAGGCGGGCGGCGGAGCGCGGAATCCGAACCGCGAACCGCCTCCGCGCCGACGGCTGTGGACGGCGAGTTCCTCGCCCTGGAACGCGAGCTGACCGTCTTCCTGCGCCGGGCCCGGGCCAATTCCGGCGAGATGGCCCGCGAGGTCCACCCCGACCTGGAGCCGGCCGCGTACGGGCTGCTCGTCCGCCTGGCGGAGTGCGGGGCGCAGCGGGCCACCGAGCTCGCCGGGTACATCGGTGTCGGCAAGGCGACGATGAGCCGCCAGCTGCGGGCCCTGGAGGAGCTGGGCTTCGTCGACCGTGAGCCGGATCCCGCGGACGGCCGGGCGTGGCTGATCTCGCTCACCGAGTACGGGCGCGAGAACTTCCGGCGGGTCAGGGACGCGCGGCGGATGCGGTACGTGCGGCAGCTGGACGGGTGGGACCGGCGTGAGGTGGCGGAACTGGCGAGGCTGTTGCACCAGTTGAACGCCGGGGCCGAATAGGTCCGCCGGAAAGCGGTCACAGCTCCACGTACGCCACCGTCGCGTCGTCGTGGGTCTTGGCGCGGCGCAGATACGTACGGGTGCCGGCGTCCGCGTCCTCCAGGGCGCGGACCCGGGACACCGCGGCCTCCGGGCCCTCCTTGCGCACGAGGGTGAACAGATCCGTCCAGTCGCCCTCGTGGAACTTCTCCACCCAGCGCGTCACGCCGTCCGTCATCGCGGCGAGCGCCCGCACCTCACCGCGGGGGAGCGTGCCGGTCACCGCACGTGCCGCCACCGACGGGTCCGCGGCGGCCGTGAAGAAGCCGCCCTCCTTGTTGCGCACCGTGGCGTCGGCCACCTCGTTCGAGACGAGGTTGGCGCGGGGGACCCGGTCGAGGCGGTCGTCGAGCAGCGGCGTGACCGTCCCGTCGGGCGCCTCGACGAGCAACGCCGAGTCGGAGAGCACCAGATGCTCCACCCGCTCCGCGTCCCAGCGGGCGAGCACGACGGTCGCCTGCGGGGTGCGCGGGTGAGAAAGGTCACAGGTGTCCCGGTGGGCGTCCGCGGTCCGCGTGATCGCGGCGGCGAGCGTCTCGGCCAGGCTCATGTCCCGGCGCGAAACGGACAGTTCGGCCAGCGCGCCGCCGAGGCGGGCGGCGAACCAGGGGACGGAGTGCCGGCAGCCGTCGCCGGTGGCCGGGGGAGTGACCCCGTCGAGTACGACCAGTGATCCACCGTGCCCCGCGGCCGGTGCGGCCACCGATACGTAGTCCTCGTTCGGCCGCTCGACGGCGCCCGGCTCGGTGGTCAGTTCGATGCGCATGCGGTCAGTCTGCATGAGCCGTCCTCACGGAGCGGTGGGGCGCCGGGAGTTGGGGCGAGCCGTTCCGTATGGATTCTGTGGAGATCGGGCGGCGGCCCCAAAAGCCGCGCTGAGCGCCGGGTTTGCACGGAATGATCACTTCCGTCGGGGGTGTGGCGGGGCATCCTGCCAAAGGCCGCCGAAGACGTCCAACCCGCGCGCCGTTGACGGAGGGTGACCGCCGCACGGGAACTTGCTCCCCAACTCCCGCTCGATGTTCACTCCTTCGGGTGGCGGGCGAGGTGATGGGCGCCCCCTGCTCACCGGCACTGGAAGGGTCAGGGGCCAGGCCAGAGGGTCACGGGGTGTTGACGCAGCGTCATCCGGGCCCATGGGGTAGGACGAATCAGGAATGCGAGCATCAGTGGGGAACACCTCCGGCGGTAATGGAGCCAGTGGTCTTGGTGTGTCGGGTGATGTCGCACCGGGCCAGGCGCCCGAGGTGAGCCGCACGGGTTCCGGCCGGGGCAAGCGCACCCGGGTCCGCAGCCGCTTGATCGTGGCGGTGGCCGTGGTCGCCGCCGCCGTCGTCGGCGCCGGGGCGCCGGTGATCGTCGGCGCCTCCGACCGCGTGGGCGAATCGCAGACCCTCGTCGACGACGCCCAGCAGACACAGCGCTCGCTCGCCCTCTCGCACGCGCTCGCCGACGAGCGGGACGAGGTCACCCGTTTCATCGCGGCCGGCCGCCCCAAGGGCGCGGGCCTGAGCGAGGAGCGCGGGGCCCGCGTCGACCGCCAGGTCGACGAGCTGCGCGTGGAGGCGCCCGCCGCGCTGCGCGGCACCCTCGACGACGTCGCCGCCGTGCGCCGCTCCGCCCTCACCGGCAAGGGATCGGCCCTGGAGGCGCACACCGCGTACTCCCGCTCCATCGGTGAACTGCACGCGCGCGCCGAGGACCTGGCCGAGCGCATACCCGTGCGCGCGGGATCGGGGGCGTACGCCCTCGCCGACCTGGACCGCGCCGTCGAGCAGGCGTCCGCCGCGCGCGGCCTGCTGCTCGCCGCGCTCGCCGTACCCAGCTCCACGGCGACGCAGGTCAACCCGGCGACCGGCCTGCGCGAACCGGTCGTGGGCCGGTCCGCCGCCGACGGCCAGCGCGACGCGCTCAGTGCGGCGGGCCAGCGGGCCCGGGTCCGCGAGCAGGCCGCGCTCGACGACTTCCACGACTCGGGGACGACCAAGGCCGTCAATGGGTACGACTCCACGGTCACGGGCCCGGACGTCACGCGCGCCGAGGCGTATCTGAAGCATCTCGCCGACGCCCCCACGCTGAGCGCGAGCGAGCTGCGCTACAACCCGAAGAGCGTCGAGGACGCCCTCACCGCCCGGATCGACCTGATGCGGGGCGCCGAGGCCGCGCTCGGGGACCAGCGGGTCAAGCGCCTCGAGCAGCTTCGCGACGACGACGTGACGGCGCTGGAGATCCGGATCGCGCTCGTCGGCCTCTGCCTGCTCGCCGCCGTCGGTGTGGCCATGGCGACGGCCCGCTCGCTGACCCACCCGCTCGCCGCGCTGCGCATCGGTTCCGCGCGCGTCGCGGGCGATCCGGCCGCCGAGGAACCGGTCAAGTACAAGGGCCGCAACGACGAGTTCGCCCAGGTCGTCGACTCGATCAACGCCCTGCACGCGCACGCCGTGTCCCTGCACGGCCGCATCGGCACCCTGGAGTCCGACCGCAAGCACCTCGTCGGCGAGCGCCAGCGGATGGCCGACGAGCGGGACCAGCTGCGCGGCGAACTCGCCGAGACGGCCCGCAAGCTGGACCGGGTCAAGCACTCGATCCACGGGACGTTCGTCAACCTCGCGCTGCGCACGCTCGGCCTCGTCGAGCGCCAACTGGGCATCATCGAGGGCCTGGAGGAGCGTGAGCAGGACCCGGACCGGCTCGCCACGCTCTACAAGCTCGACCACTCCGCCACCGTCATGCGGCGGCACAGCGAGAACCTCCTGGTCCTCGCGGGCACCGAGCGCGGGCCGCAGCACGGCGGCTCCGTGGCCCTCGTCGACATGGTGCGCGCCGCCGTCTCCGAGATCGAGCGCTACGAGCGGGTGCGGATCGCCGCGCTGCCGCCGCACGCGCACATCGCCGGATTCGCCGCCGACGACCTCAGCCACCTCATCGCCGAACTCCTGGAGAACGCCACGTCGTTCTCGCCGCCGGACGCCTCCGTCGAGGTCTCCGGCTGGCTCCTGGAGAGCGGCTCGGTCATGCTCTCCGTCCAGGACGAGGGCATAGGGATGACCGACGACCGGATGAGCGAGCTGAACACGCGGCTCTCGTCGTTCACCGCCGAGGAGGCGCACGACCCGGAGGACGTCGACGGGTTCGGGCTCGGCCTCTACGTCGTCGCGCGGCTCGCCGTGCGGCACGGGGTGCGCGTCCGGCTGCGCGAGCAGAAGCAGGGCGGTGTCGCGGCGGTCGCCGTGCTGCCCGCCTCGCTCTTCGCCGCCGCGCCCGCGGCCTCGGTGCCGCCCGCCGTCCTGGTGCCGGGCGCCGCGCCCGCGGTACGCCTCGCGGGCTCCGAGGCGGAGGCCAACTCCAATGAGCTGTACGGGCGTACGGAGCCGGAGCACGAGCTTCCGGTGTCCGGTGACCCGCTGATCGAGGCGGCCGAGCAGGCGGTCCGCGAGTCCGCCGAGGCGCCTGCGGAGTTCGCCGCGGAGGCCCCGTTCGAGGCTCCCGCCGAGACGACCATGGCGCTGGGCGCGCCGGTGCCGCCGGAGCCCGAGCCCCAGCCGGCCCCGGCCCCGGAGCCCGAGCCGTTCCCCGAGCCCGTCGCCGAGGTCCCGCACCCGCGCGCGCCGCGCGACGAGCACGACGGGCCCGCCGGACACCCCGAGCAGCTCGACCAGCCGCTCGACCCGCAGCCGGCAACGGAGCCCACACCGGAGCCCGCGCCCGAGCCCGAACCGGCCGAGCGCGTCACCGCCAAGGGGCTGCCCAAGCGCACCCCGAAGGTGGCCGCTCCCGCCGCCGCCCCGAAGCCGCGCACCGGCTCCGTGGACGCGGAAGCGCTGCGCCGCAAGCTCGGCGGATTCCACCGCGGCGCCACCGCGGGCCGCCGTGACGTGACGGCGGAGCTCGCAGAAAACCCTGGACGTAGAAGTGAAGCCGAGGGGGACACAGCCGAGGAGGCAAGCAGTTGACTGCGCCCACCCCTGCACTCAACGGACAAAAGGGAATGAACGGTCTCAGTAGCGAGGCACGAAACCTGCACTGGCTGCTCACCGATCTGGTCGAGGAGGTGCCAGCACTCCAGTCCGTCGCCGTCGTCTCGTCCGACGGGCTGCTCCTGCTCTCCTCCGACCCGGGTCGGCACGACGCGGCCCCGGCGACCGACGCGAGCAAAGGCCCCAAAGGGTCCAGCGCCGATCTGGCCGCCATCGTGGCCGGACTCGGTTCGCTGACCATCGGCGCCGCCAAGCTGATGGACGGCGGAGGCATCAAGCAGACGATGGTCGCGATGGACGAGGGAAGCCTCTTCGTCATGTCGATCAGCGACGGCTCCCTGCTCGGCGTGCACGCCTCCGCGGACTGCGACATGGGCGTCATCGCGTACCACATGGCGCTCTTCGTCGGCCGTGCCGGGCACGTCCTGACGCCCGAACTCCGCAGCGAACTGCGCCAGTCGATGGAGGCCACCCGATGACCCCCGGCACCTCAGGCAGTGCCCACAGTACGAACGGCCACAGTACGAACGGCACGAGCAGGGCCTACGGCGCGAGCAGGCTCCCCGTGCGCGGCGGCGACCGCAGGCCCGCCCGCGTACGCCCCTACTCGCTGACCGGTGGCCGCACCCGCTTCGGCCATGTGCTGCTCGTGGAGACGTTCATCTCCAGCACGGAGGCGATCGAGGGGCCCGAAGAGCGCCCCGAGCTGGGCAAGGGCGGGCTCGCCGGCATCATGCCGGAGATGCGGGCCATCGTCGCGCTGTGCCGCCGCATGCGCACGGTCGCGGAGATCGCCGCGCTGCTCAAGATGCCGCTCGGCGTGGTGCGTGTGCTGCTCAGCGACCTCGCCGACCAGGGAAAGATCCGTGTATACGGAACAGGCCACGGCCCCGGACAGCCGGACCGGGCACTCCTCGAAAGGGTGTTGAGTGGACTCCGCCGCCTCTGAACTGCTCGGCGAACTGCCCATGGAAGACGAGCAGTTGCAGGCCTGGCAGACCGACAGAACCCGGGCCCCGGTCGCCACGAAGATCATCGTGGCGGGTGGTTTCGGTGTCGGCAAGACGACCCTGGTGTCCGCCGTGTCGGAGATCCAGCCCCTCGAGACCGAGGCGCTGATGACGCAGGCGAGCGAGGAGACCGACGACCTCACCGCGACGCCCGGCAAGTCGACGACCACGGTCGCCATGGACTTCGGCCGCATCACGCTCGACGACGACCTGGTCCTGTACCTGTTCGGCACGCCGGGTCAGCAGCGGTTCTGGTTCATGTGGGACGACCTGGTGCGCGGCGCGATCGGTGCGGTCGTGCTCGCCGACACCCGCCGCCTGAAGGACTGCTTCCCCGCGCTCGACTACTTCGAGAGCTGCGGACTTCCGTACGTCGTGGCCGTCAACCACTTCGACGACACGGAGGAGTTCGCGCCCGACGACGTACGGGAGGCGCTCACCGTGCCGCCGCACGTGCCGGTGCTGATCATGGACGCGCGGCGCCGCATCGCGGCGATCGAGACGCTCCTCGCGCTGGTCGGCCACGCCCTGGACGCGACCCCCGAGTAGTCGCGCAGGCCCCGTGCCCGCATAGTGGTCAAGTCCCGCCCCCCACACATTAGTTACGGCAGTTAAGGCAGTCTCATATGTCGCGGAAGATACTCGTCGTGGGAGCCGGTCAGTCCGGCCTCCAGCTCGCCCTCGGCCTGCAGACCCAGGGGTACGAGGTCACCCTGATGTCCAACCGCACCGCCGACGAGATCCGTTCCGGGCGGGTCATGTCGACGCAGTGCATGTTCCACACGGCGCTTCAGCACGAGCGTGACCTGCAGCTGAACTTCTGGGAGTCGCAGGCCCCGCGGATCGAGGGCCTCGGCGTCTCGGTCGCCGCGCCGGGCTCGCACGACCCGGGTCCGACGCAGCGCGCCATCGACTGGGTGGGCAGGCTCGACGGCTTCGCGCAGTCCGTCGACCAGCGCGTGAAGATGGCCGGCTGGATGGAGACGTTCGCGCAGCGCGGCGGGCAGCTCGTCATCCACGGTGCGGCGGTCTCCGACCTCGACTACTTCTCGCGTACGTACGACCTGGTGCTGGTCTCCGCCGGCAAGGGCGAGCTGGTCTCGATGTTCGGCCGGGACGCCGAGAAGTCCCCCTACACCGAGCCGCAGCGGGCGCTGGCTGTCGCCTACGTCCACGGCATGGGCGTGCGCCCCGAGCACCCGGACTTCGACGCGGTGCGCTGCAACCTGGTGCCGGGTGTCGGCGAGCTCTTCGTGATGCCCACGCTCACCACGTCCGGCCGCGCCGACATCCTCTTCTGGGAGGGCATCCCCGGCGGTCCGCTGGACGCGTTCAAGGGCATCAAGGACCCCTCCGAGCACCTGGCGCTCACGCTGGAGCTGATGGAGAAGTTCACGCCGTGGGAGTACGCGCGCGCCACGAAGGTCGAACTCACGGACGCGAACGGTACGTTGGCGGGCCGCTATGCCCCGACCGTGCGCAACCCCATCGGCCGGCTGCCCTCGGGCGGCGCGGTGCTCGGCGTCGCGGACGTCGTCGTCGCGAACGACCCGATCACCGGGCAGGGCTCCAACTCGGCGTCCAAGTGCGCGGCGTCGTACCTCGACTCGATCGTCTCGCACGGTGACAAGCCGTTCGACGAGGAGTGGATGCAGTCGGCGTTCGACCGGTACTGGGAGACGGCGCAGCACGTCACGAAGTGGACGAACACGATGCTGCAGGCTCCGCCGGAGCACGTCCTCAACCTGATCGGCGCGGGCGGCCAGCTCCAGCCGGTGGCCGACCGCTTCGCCAACGGCTTCAACGACCCGTCCGACTTCGAGAACTTCTTCTACGAGCCGGCCAAGACCCAGGCGTACCTGGACTCCTTGACGTCGTAGCTCCGCCGCGGGCCGCCGACTCGGCGGCTCGCCCCGGTCACCCGCGGCGCGCGCGGCGCTAGCGGCACGCCCTGCTTGCCCGTCCGCCGGGCCGCCCGCTTGTGGCGTGCCGGTTTCCCGGGGCGTCGGCCCGGCCGTTCGCTCCGGCCGCCCGTGGCGCGCTTTTCCCCGGTCGTCTCCCACCACCCGCCCCCTCCGGGGGCTTCGGCCCGGCGTGGTGGGGGTGCTGCGCGGCGCGGTCTGGTTGAGGCCCCTGACCTGCTGCGCCCACGCCCGCACCGAGGCGCCACGCCCGCACCGAGGTGCACCGCCCTCAGCGATACGCCCCTGCGTCGAGGTGCGCCGCCCCTAGCGGTAAGTCCTAGCGCCGAGGTGCGCCGCGCCGAGCGGTACGCCTCTGTGCCGAGGCGCGCCGGCCCCAGCGGTACGCCCTGCTCGCCCGTCCGCCCGCGTGCGGCGTGACGGTTACGCCGGGCGTCGGCCCCGCCGTTCGCTCCGGTTGCCCGCGTCGCGCGTTCCCCCGGTCGTCTCCCACCCCCCGCCCCCTCCGGGGGCTTCGGTCCGGCGTGGGCCGGCCGGCCGCGCCCTGCCCCGGCCGGCCGGTTGGTGACTGGTCGCGGTGTCAGGCGGGCGTGCCGAAGCCGTGCAGCAAGGTGTCGACGACGCGCGTGGCGAGGGCGTCGAGGGCCGCGTCCGTGTCCGGGGTCTGGCCGGCCGCCTCGTGGATGAGGGCGTAGTAGACGCGCCGGGTCCAGTCCAGGTCGGTGTCCGGTCGGAGGACCCCGGCGTCGCGGAGCCGTACGAACAGCCGCGCGCACTGGTCCAGCACATCGGCGTGGACCCGGGCGACCTCGGGCGCGTCCGTGGGCAGCGCCCCCATGGCGAAGCCCCAACCGATCTTCACGCGCAGCACGTTCGCGGTGACCTGGTAGAGCGCGACCGCGGGCGGCGAGGTTTGCGGCCGCGCCGCCTCCACCGCCTCGTGGAACTGCTGCGTCGCCCACGCGGCCAACGCCGCGATCAACGCCTCCCGGGACGCGAACCGCCGATGCACGGTGGTGCGCGCGACCCCGGCGGCCTCCGCGATCTGCTCCATCGTGGCCGCCGGGTTGGCGGAAAGCACCCGCTCGGCGGCTTCCAGGATGGCGCGCACCGTCCGTTCGGTGTCCGCGCGCAGCGGTTTCGGTGAGGCGGGCAGCGCCATGGCCGGTTCCTTACGACTGATCGACTGGTCGACGATCGATCCAGGGTACGGCAGTGCGGCAACTCGCCAACTAGTTGCGACATCTGTGTTGCATGTCGTACGTTCTGTGCGTCAAGAGTGATGCGTCCAGACGTGGAGGGGCACCATGGACCTGCAGTTGAACGGCAAGACCGCCCTGGTCACCGGGGCCAGCCGGGGAATCGGGCTGGCCGTCGTCCAGGCCCTGGCCGCGGAGGGCGTGCGCGTCGTCGCCGCCGCCCGCAATCCCACCCCGGAACTGGCCGCGGCCGGGGCGAAGTCGGTGGCCGTCGACCTGTCCGACCCCGCCTCGGCAGAGCGCCTGGTCACGGAGGCCGTAGCCGAGCTGGGTGGCCTCGACATCCTGGTCAACAACGTCGGAGGGGGCGACGGCGGCCTCGACGGCGGGTTCCTGGACCTGACCGACGCGCAGTGGGCGCAGGTGCTGGACCTGAACTTCCTCGCCACCGTCCGCGTCACGCGCGCCGCGCTGCCCGCGCTGACGGCGGCCCGGGGTTCGGTGGTCAACGTGTCCTCGATGGGTGCCCGTGTCCCGCACAGCGGCCCCGTCGCGTACACCACCGCCAAGGCGGCCCTGACCGCCCTCGGCAAGGCCCTGGCCGAGGAGTTCGGCCCACGAGGGGTTCGGGTGAACACGGTCTCGCCGGGGCCGGTCCGCACCGACATGTGGGAGAGCCCGAGCGGTTACGGTGCCGGGCTCGCCGCCGCCCTGGGGGTGCCCCGCGCGGATCTTCTCGCCGGGTTGCCCGGGGCGACCGGCATGCTCATCGAGCGGCTCGTCGAGCCCGACGAGGTCGCGACGCTCGTCGCCTACCTCGCATCACCGCGTGCCGCGGCGACCACCGGTACCGATCACCTCATCGACGGCGGCGCGGTCAAGACGGCCTAGCCATCGGCCCCGTGACCACTCCCGCTACCGCCCCGGCGCCCCCGCCGCCCCATACCCCGCATCGTCCCCCGCCCCCGCCCCCTCCGGCAGCACCGGAGCCCGGTACCCGGACATCGCCGGGGCGTCCCGGTCCGGGCGGACCGCGCCGAGGAGGGGGTTGGCGGCGATGGGGGAGACCTTGACCTTGGTGCCGGGGCGGGGGGCCTGGACCACCATGCCGTCGCCGAGGTACATCGCCACGTGCGTGGCCTTGGGGAAGTAGACGACCAGGTCGCCGGGGCGCAGCTCCGACATGGGGACGCGTGGCAGCGAGGCCCACTGTTCCTGGGAGGTCCGGGGGACGGCCCGCCCCGCATGCGCCCACGCCTGCGACGTGAGGCCCGAGCAGTCGAAGGAGTCCGGCCCTTCCGCCCCCCACACGTACGGTTTCCCGATCTGCCGGACGGCGTAGGAGAGCGCCTCGTCGCCCGCCGCCGACGGCGCCCGGCCCGTCGAGCTCAGCGCACCGGACGCCATGAACGCCTCCTGCGCCCGCGTCGTCCCTTGCGCCTCCAGGCGTGCCACGTCCGCGAGTTGGTCGGCGGTGAGGGAGGCGAGCAGCTGCTCGACCTCCTTCAACCGGTCCTGTACGGCGTCCCGTTCCTTCTTCTGCCGCTCCGCGAGCCGCAACTGCTTGTCCAGCGCGCCCCGCGCCTTCGTCGCCAGGGCGTCGGCCTTCTTCTCCCGGCCCGTGAGCCGCTCGACCGTGGCCTGCCGCTCACGCGCGGCCCGCCGCAGCACGTGGCCCTCTTCGAGCGCCCGCTGCGGATCGCGTGCGAGGAGCAGCCGCAGGTACGGGGAGAACGCGCTGCGTCCCTGGTACTGCTCGCGCGCGAGCCGCCCGGCGTCGGTCCGGCTGCCGTGCAGCGACGACCGCGCGGCAACCAGTTTCTTCGCGAGCCCGTCCGCGTCCTTGCGGCGCTTCTTCAGCTCCTCCTCCGTCGCGTTGTACGTCTCCGTGGCCGCCTCGGCGTCCTGGTACAGGCGTTGGAGGTCCGAGAGGAGGTCGGCGACGGAGCGCGTCCCGCCGGGGTCCGGCCGCGGCTCGGGGCGCGGTACCGCGCCCGCGGGCAGCGGCGCGAGCAGCGCGCCCGTGACGGCCGCGGTGCACACCCACCGCACCAGCCTGCCTGACACCTGATCACCTCCGGTGCGGGGACAACCTCTGTGCCCCGCACCGTGAACATCAACAGAAGCGCGGCCCGCCCACCCGCCGGGCTGCTCGCTTCGGCGCAACCCCACCACCCGTCCGGTGCCCGCCCGGCGAGCCGCCTTTACGCCTCCGGCGACCGGTTCCTCGACCACGGCCACCTGACCGTCCGCCCGGTGTTCCCGTCCGGCGCGAACACGTACCGCCACTTCGCCACGAGCCGTACCCGCTTCCCGCTGGGCGCGGCCTCCCGTACGTACACGAGCACGGCGTCCGGCACCGGAACCTTGTACACCTTGGGCGGATTCCCGGTGGCGGTCACGTACACGGGCAGCGTCCGCCCGTCGAGGGGCCCGCCGACAAAGGGGATCTCTTCGCTCTTCACGCCACCAGTGTCACGCAGAGCGCCGCACAGCCATCACCCACAGCGGCCATGCGGTGCACCGCTCACAACAGCCGCCCCGCCTCGGCCACCACCGGCAGCACCCGTCGTGCCAGTTCCCCCACCGGTCCCTCCGGCGATTCGAGCGCGAGGGCGTACCGCACCACGTCCGCGGTCTGCGGGTCCCGGCCCGCCGTCGCCGTCAGGACCGCCATGAACTGGTCGACGAGCCCGTCGCGCAGCTCGTCCAGCGGCGGCTGCTTGTCCTCGTCGAGCCAGATCAGGGAGGCCGCCTCCACCGCCGTGATCCACATGCGGACGGTCATCCGCAGCCGCGGCCCCGGCGCGTCCTGGCCGAGGTGGCTGAGGATGTGCTCGGCGGCGCCCCTGCGCACCCCGTCGACGATCGCCGTCGTACGGGAGGTCTCCACCACGCTGCCGCCCTGGAGCAGCGCCGCGAACCCCATGTCGTGCTGGTCGACGAAGGCGAGGTAGCGGTCGAGCGCGTGTGTGAGGCGGGTCGTGAGCGGGCCCTCGGCCGGCTCCGCGAAGCACTGGTCGAGCTCCTCGGCGGCGGAGCGCAGCGCGGCCTCGTACAGCTGCTGCTTGTTGCCGGGGAAGTAGCGGTAGACGAGCGGCCGGGAGACCCCGGCGACCTCCGCCACGTCGTCGAGCGACACGTCCTCCGGGGCCCGGTGCGCGAACAGCGACAGCGCCGATTCGAGCAGCTGCGCCCGCCGCGCCTCGACGCTGAGCCGCTTGTAGGCGGGCGTGCCGGTTGCCGAGGTCATGTTCCGAGCGTAACCGGCACGTCGAGAGCGCCCGCTAGGCCAGAAGTCCCGAGGAGCGCCACATCCGTCGGCCGACGCCGCGCAGCACCCCGATGTCGTCGAGGAAGTCGGTCAGCCGCTTCGCCCCGGACTGCATGACCTCGCGGCGGTGGCCGCTGGCCTTGACCTGGGCCATGGCCTCCCTCTTGTCGAGGCCCACGTTCTCGTACACCTGCGGGTTGATGAACGCCACGGAGAAGACCCGCGCGAACTCGCCGGACGTCAGCCGTGTGAACTCCTGCGACCAGCGCGGCGCCGTCACCATCTGGCGGCGCAACTCCTCGCGCGCGTACCGGACATGGCGTGCCTCCTCGACGACGTGGATGCGCGTCACGCCGCGGATCAGCGTCTGGACGCGCTCGTCGGGGAACGTGAGGCGCTGCATCCAGTCGAGGACCTCCTCGCCGAGCAGTGTCGCCGTGAACGAACCGGGTGTCGTGGAGATGGTCTTGAAGAGGCGGCCGAGGTTGTGGTGGACGGGCGCCACCGGGTACCAGGGCGTCTCGCCACGGGAGATCAGCCGGGCGAACATCTTCGAGTGCCGGCACTCGTCCTCGATCTCCGTGAGGGCGTACCGGACGTGCGCGCTCGTCGCCGCCTTGTCGTAGACGTGCCGCACGAGCAGCTGCATCAGGATCAGCTCGAACCAGATGCCGAGGGAGGCGAGGGCCGCCGCCTCGTGCTGCGACAGCTTGATCCGCTGTTCCTCGCTCATCCGCTTCCACAGCGGGGTGCCGTACAGGGACACCAGCTCGGGCGGCCAGAACCACTTGCCCTCCTCGAAGGGAGCGTCCCAGTCCAGCTCCTTGTCCGGGTCGAAGGAGTGCTTGGCGGAAGAGTCGAGCAGCCGCTCGGCCACCTGCTCGCGGTCCTTGAGCAGACCGAGCGCGTCGCGCAGCCCTGCCAGCGCGTCGGCTTCCGTCATGGTCGTCATGGCTGTCCCCACCTCGTCGTACGGGTGTGCATCGGGCGGTCGCCGGTTACCGGCGGTCACGCCGCCTCAGCTCTTATGAGACTGCGCGTCAGCAAGCCCGTCAATCCCTTGCGCACGACTCCTGCCGACTTGTTGACCCCGCGTCTACCACCGTGTGAGCCTGCCAGCATGGCGACGCATGAGCTGTACACCAAGGCCCCCAATGGGCCCAACTGGCAAGTACCGTCCGCCAGTTCGGCTCGCCTCAGCTGGGAATACGACGACGGGCGCGACCGCCTCCTCTCCCTCTACCAAAAGGGCAAGGACAAGCAGTGGGACGGCGCCAAGCGCATCGACTGGGACCTGGAGGTCGACCCGCACGACCCCCTCGGCACCCCCGACGACGCGCTGGCCCTCTACAACACGCCCTACTGGGCGAAGATGACCGACAAGGACAAGGCCGAGCTGCGCAAGCACTCCGCCTCCTGGCAGTTCAGCCAGTTCCTGCACGGCGAGCAGGGCGCGATGGTGTGCGCCGCGCGGATCGTGGAGTCGGTGCCCGACCTCGACGCCAAGTTCTACTCGGCGACCCAGACCATGGACGAGGCGCGGCACGCGGAGATCTACGGGCGCTTCCTGCACGAGAAGCTCGGGATGCTGTACCCGATCAACGACAACCTCCAGTCCCTGCTGGGCGACACGCTCCGCGACTCCCGGTGGGACATGCCCTACCTCGGCATGCAGGTGCTCATCGAAGGGCTCGCCCTCGCCGCCTTCGGGCTGCTGCGCGACACCACCGACAAGCCGCTGCCGAAGCAGATCCTCGCCTACGTGATGCAGGACGAGGCCCGGCACGTGGCCTTCGGGCGGATGGCGCTGCGCGACTACTACAAGCAGCTCACCGACGCCGAGCTCCGTGAGCGCGAGGAGTTCGTCATCGAGGGCTGCTACCTGATGCGCGACCGGCTGCGCGGCATCGAGGTCCTGGAGAACTTCGGCATCCCCAAGGCCGACGCCGAGAAGTACACGGAACAGTCCGAATTCCTGGCCATGTTCCGGCAGTTGCTGTTCTCGCGGATCGTCCCGTGCGTCAAGGACATCGGCCTGTGGGGCAAGCGCCTCCAGCAGGCCTACGTCGACATGGGCGTCTTTGACATGGGCAACTCCAACCTCGACCTGCTCATGGCCCAGGACGAGGAGATCGCCGAACAACTCGACGCGCAGCGCTTTGCAGTGGAGGAGCAGGCGCGGGTGGCGGAGGTGGAGGAGGCCGTGAAGGCGGGAGCGGGCGACTGAGCGTGCCCCGTATGCAGTAGCGTCTGCGACGTGTCCACGCCACCGTCACATCCTCCACAGCAGCCGGGCCCGTACGGGCAGCAGCCGGGTCCGTACGGGCCGCCGCCCTCCGGCCCCTACGGGCAGCAGCCACAGCAGCCGCCCCAGCCCCCGCAGTTCGGGCAGCCGCAGCCGCCGTACCCCGGCTTCCCGCAGCAGCAGGGGCAGCAGCCGTACCCCGCGCCCTGGGGTGCGCCGCCGCCTCCGCCGAAGAAGCGGACCGGGCTGATCATCGGGATCGTCGCGGGCGTCGTGGTCCTGGGCCTGGGCGGGCTCGGAGTGCTCGGCTACATCGGCAGGAGCGCGGGTGTCGGCTTCCCCGAGGCCGAGTACAAGCTGACGCTTCCGAAGACCGTGCTCGACGCGAAGTACGAGCTGGCCGAGGACATGTCCGCCTCGAAGGGCTCCCAGATCGAGGGCGAGGCGGAGGGGGCCTGGGACGCCAAGGACATCAAGGCGGTCGTCGGGCAGTACACGCTCGGCGGCGACCAGACCAAGGGCGTCCTCATCGTGTCCGGGATGTACGGCCGCCTCAAGAACACGGACGAGGCCCGCGACAACATGATGAAGGGCGCGGGTGAGTCCGCGAACGCCACCGTCGCGGTGCAGCCGGAGGACTTCCAGCCCGCGGGCAGCGACGTCACCATCACCTGTGAGGTCCTCACGCAGTCCAGTGCGGGTGCGGGCGGCAAGCTCACCATGCCGATGTGCGCCTGGGCCGACGACAACACCGGCGCCTCGGTGGGGGAGATCACCACGGCCACCGCCACGCAGGACCCGCAGGACGTCGACCTGGAGGCGGTCGCCGAGCGGGCCGCCAAGCTCCGTGAGGAACTGCGGCAGCCGATCGGCTAGCTCCTGTCGAGGGCCCTGGTCCTGTGGGCCCTAGTCGAGGACCGCCTCCATCACCGACCTGGCGATGGGGGCCGCACTCCCGCCGCCACTGATGTCGTCACGGTTCGCGGACGCGTCCTCGACGACCACCGCGACCGCGACCTTCGGCGTGGCGGCGTCCTTCTCCTTGGCGTAGGAGATGAACCAGGCGTACGGCGTGCCCTCGTTGTTCTCGCCGTGCTGCGCCGTCCCCGTCTTGCCTCCGACGGTGGCGCCGGGGATCCGCGCCCCGGTGCCCGTGCCCTTGGAGACGACGTCCTCCATCATCTCCTGCAACTGCGTCGCCGTGTACGGGGACATGGCCTGCTTGTAGGTGTCGTTGCCGGTCTCCGAGACCGTGTCGCCGTCGCTGTCCGTCGTCCTGTCGACGAGGTGCGGCCGCATCAGGACGCCGCCGTTGGCGACCGCCGAGGACACCATCGCCATCTGGAGCGGCGTCGCGGCGGTGTCGTACTGGCCGATCGAGGAGAGCGCCAGCTGCGCGTCGTTCATGTCGGTGTCGAAGTTCGACTTGGCGGCCGCCATCGGGACCTTGATCCCGCTGTCGTTGAAGCCGAAGTTCTCGGACATCTTCACCATGTCCGAGAGCCCGGTCTTCACTCCCAGGTTCGCGAACACGGTGTTGCAGGAGACCCGCAGCGCGTATTCGAGCGTCGCGTCCTCGCAGGCCGCCGACGAGGACTCGTTCGTCAGCTGCGTCGTCGTGCCCGGCAGGGTGTACGGGGACGGGGTGTCGGTCGACGTGTTGATGCCGCCCACCACGCTGTTCTCCAGGATCGCGGCGGCCGTGACGACCTTGAACGTGGAGCCGGGCGGATACGTCTGGCGCAGCGCCCGGTTGAGCATCGGCTGCTCCTCGGACTTGTTCAGCGCGCTCCAGGCGTCGGTCGTGGCGGTGTCGGTGCCGGCGATCCGCCCGGGGTCGTAACTGGGCGTGGAGACCAGCGCCAGGATCTTCCCGGTGGACGGGTCGATGGCCGCGACCGCGCCCTTCTTGCCGCCGAGCCCGGAGTACGCGGCCTGCTGCGCGCGGGCGTTGATGGTGGTGCGCACATTGCCGCCGGGCTCCTGGGTGCGCGAGATCTCGTTCCAGAACGGGACGGGGGACAGCATCGGGTCGGTGCCGGACAGGACGTCGTCCTCGGCGCTCTCCACGAACGTCGTGCCGTACGTCTGCGAGGCGTAGCCGGTCACGGGGGCGTAGAGCGGCCCGTTCTTGTACGTCCGTTCGTAGCGCAGGGACTCCCCGGTGTCCTTGGAGCCGGTGACCGACTTCCCCTGGACGAGGATGTCGCCGCGCGGCTGCCCGTAACGCTCGATCGTGGAACGGCGGTTGGCGGAGTTGTCGTCGAGCTCGTCGGCCTGGAAGAACTGGATGCGGGCCGCGTTGAGCAGCAGCGCGATCAGCAGGATCAGGCAGAAGACCGAGGCCCGGCGGATGTACTTGGTCACTTGACGCCCTCCACGGGCTCCGGGGCGTTCCCGGGGGACTCCGGCAGCAGTTGGCTCCGGGCCCGGTCGCTGACCCGGATGATGATCGCGACGATGATCCAGTTGGTGACGAGGGACGAACCGCCCTGCGCGAGGAACGGCATCGCCATGCCGGTGAGCGGGATCAGCCCCATCACGCCGCCCGCGATGACGAAGACCTGAAGCGCGACGATCGAGGCGAGCCCGATGGAGAGCAGCCGGCCGAACGGATCGCGCAGCGCGAGCCCCGCCCGGTAGCCGCGCTCCACGAGCAGCGCGTACAGCAGGAAGATCGCGGTGAGCCCGGCGAGCCCGAGCTCCTCGCCGGCCGTCGCCAGGATGAAGTCCGACTTGGCGGCGAAGCCGATCAGGTTCGAGTGCCCGAGGCCGAGGCCGGTGCCGAGCATGCCGCCCGCCGCGAACGCGAACAGCGACTGCGCGAGCTGGCTGGCGCCCTGACCGGCGTCGATGGAGGCGAAGGGGTGCAGCCAGTCCTGGACGCGGCTGTGCACGTGCGGCTCGAAGGAGGCGACGATGACCGCGCCCACGGCCGCGAGCACGAGCCCGATGGCGATCCAGCTGCCGCGCCCCGACGCCACGTACAGCATGATCACGAAGAGGCCGAAGAAGAGCAGCGAGGTCCCGAGGTCGGTCTCCAGGACCAGCACGCCGACCGTCATCAGCCAGATCACCAGGATCGGCGCGAACACCCGCATCGTCGGCAGCTGGAACCGCCAGATCCGTTTGCCGGTGTACGCCAGGGCGTGCCGGTTGGCCGCGAGATAGCTGGCGAAGAAGATCGCGAGCAGGATCTTGGCGAACTCGCCCGGCTGGATGGAGAAGCTGCCGATCTGGATCCAGATCCGGGCGCCGTTGATCGGCGGGAAGAAGATCGGCAGGATCATCAGGACCAGGGCCGTGACGACGCAGATGTACGCGTATCTCTGCAGCACCCGGTGGTCGCGCAGGAACAGCACGGTGAGGATGAACAGGGCCACGCCGAGCGTCGACCAGATCAGCTGGGTGGGCGCCGCCTCGTTGCCCGGGGTCTCCAGGTCGAGCCGCCAGATCAGCACCAGGCCGAGGCCGTTGAGCAGCACCGCGATCGGCAGCACCAGCGGATCGGCGTACGGGGCGCGGAACCGGACCACGAGGTGCGCGACGAGCGCGAGCGCGCCGAGCCCGGCGCCGTAGCTCAGGGCGCCGCCCGGCACCCTGCTGTCCTTGGCGAGCCCGACGTCGATGTACCCGTAGACGCTGAGCAGCACGGCCACGACGAGCAGGGCCAGTTCGGTCCCCCGGCGCCGGGGGACGCGCACAGCGGGCACCGCGGAGGAGGTGCTGGTTCCCGACGTACCCGATGATCCGGTCATACCGGGAACGTAGCAAGCAAGTACCCGATATCAGGTCATGTCAGCACCAGCGCGGCACGGCGCCGATGTTCGCGATGTACTTCGCGGAACCCCACGCCCAGGTGCCGTCGGTGAGCAGGTACCAGTACGAGTTCCCGCCGACGCTGTCGCCCGAGGTCTTGCAGAAGATCGGGACGATCGCGCCGTACGGCTCGGAGCGGACGACCTTGGCGCCGCGGGTCGGGGCGTCGCGCAGCAGCAGTCCTGACTTCGCGGTGACGCGGCCCTTGTAGACCGGCGGGTTGCCCTCGTCGGGCGCGCTGCTCTGGGCGGCGGCGGGGACGGCCGCGGTGGCGACGAGGACAGCGGCGGCGACGCCTGTGCCGAGGCGGATGGCGATCGACATACGAGTACTCCTGTGGTGGGGGAGAGGAGCGGGAGGGCGCCTTGAATGCCCGGTTTCACACTAAAAGCGGCACGCAGGGCGCGCAAAAGGTCACTCTCCGCTACGGGCTCCCGGGCCCGGTCCCCTCGTGCGGCAGCGTCAGCGTCGCCACCGCGCCGCCGTCCGCCGCGTTCCCGAACTCCAGGTGTGCGCCCAGAACTTCGGCCTGCCCGAGCGCGATGGTCAGGCCGAGCCCGTGCCCGCGGGCGCCGCCGTCGGTGCGGAAGCGCTGCGGCCCGTGCTCCACGAGATAGCCGGGATAGCCCGCGCCGTGGTCGCGCACCGTGATCACAGGGCCGTCCACGGTCAGGGTGACCGGCACCGCGCCGTGCCGGTGCGCGTTCGCCACGAGATTGCCGAGGACCCGCTCCAGCCGGCGACGGTCCGTCAGCACAAGGACGTCCCGCACGAGATCGACTTCCGTGGCCGTCCCGGACGCCCGCACCACCCGCTCGGCCACCGGGCCCAGCCGGTGCTCGTCCAGGTCGAGGCGCTCGCTGCGCGCGTCGAGCCGCGAGATCTCCAGCAGGTCCTCGGTGAGCGTGCGCAGCGCGGCTACCCGGTCCCGCACCAGCTCCGTGGGCCGCCCCGGCGGCAGCAGCTCGGCGGCGGCGTGCAGCCCGGTCAGCGGCGTGCGCAGCTCGTGCGCGACATCGGCGGTGAACCGCTGCTCGGTCAGGATCCGGGCCTGCAACGAACCGGCCATGCTGTCGAGCGCGCCCGCCACGTCGGCCACCTCGTCGTGGCGCCGCCCCGGGTCCTTCGTCCGGCGGTCGTCGACCCGCGCGTCCATGTCGCCCGCGCTGATCCTGCGCGCCACCCGCGCCGTCGCGTGCAGGCGCCGCGTCACACGGGTCACCGCGAACGCGCCGACCAGCAGCGTCGCCCCGATCGCGAGCACGGACGAGGTCAGGATCGCCCCGTCGAGCCCGTCGATGGTGCGCCGGCCCTGCGCGAAGTCCACCCGCACCGCGAGCGCCCGGCCGCCGCCCCGCCCGGTGGCCGCGGGGCCCGCCGCCCACATCGTCGGCCGCCCCCCGGACGTCGAGAGCATCGTGCCGCGCTCCCCGCGCGCGGCGAGGGCGCGCAGCTCGGCGGGCAGGCCCCGCGGATCGAGGCCCGCGCCCGGCGCGAGCCTGCCCCCGGCCTCGTACCGCTTGGTGGTGGACTTCAGGAGGGTGAGCGCGCGCTCGCGGGCCTGGCCCGTCGTCTGATCGGTGACCGAGACGTGCACCAGCACGCCGAGCAGCGCGGCGAGCGCACAGCACATCACGGTGATGAACACGGTCGCCTTCCACGTCAGCGACGCGGTCCAGGCGGGCAGCCGCGGCGCGCGCGGACTCATGAGCGGCTCGGTGACGGTGCGTCAGGGGTGCGTGTGGAGCCGGTGCGCAGGATCTCGTCGCGCGTCGGCAGCATCGCCTTCTGGTGGTCGTCGTACGACCAGGACGTGCGGTACTCGTACCCGGACAGGTCGGCGGCGGCGCGCACCACGATGTTCCGGCCCGCCAGATGCACGTTGATGACGGCGTCCTTGTCGTCCATGATCTGGGTCAGCTTCCCGCCCCGGTACGTGTACGCCTGCAGATACGCCTGCCGGTGCGGGGCGCGGACGGCGACGAGCAGATCGTCCGCGCCGTCGCCGGTCAGATCCCGGTAGTACCCGCCGAGCACGGGACAGTCCTCGGAGTCCGGGCAGCCGGCGACCACTTCGGCGATGTCCTCGTAGTCCTCGGGCGCGGCGGTGACACGGGCCCGCACGATCGTCACCGGGTCGACCTCGCGCAGCTTCCCGCCGGGCACCTCCACGCCCTTGACCACGGCCGTCTCCCCGGCGCCGTAGTCGTCGGCGGCGCGGGTCGCGGGCGGCAGCGTGGGCCACAGCCGCTCCGGGCCGACGGCCGTCGGGGTCGGACCCGCGCTCTGAAGGCCGCCCCGGTCCCCGCAGCCGGCGCACGCGCAGAGCAGCGCGGCGGCGGGCACGACGAGAGCCGGTCGGCGCAGCCGCCGGGGCCCTTTCTTCACTGCACTCCTGCCTGCCGGGTGGAACGGGTCGCGATGGTCATCATGCCGGGCCTGCGGGCTTCTTGCCCTGCGGCACGGCTTGCTGCTCCCATGGTCGTGGGGTGATGGGGCATGAGCGGACTGCGCGTCATACCGACCTGGCGGCACGGCCGGGAATGGCTCTACGTGTGCGGGGACGACGGCACGAACGTCGCCTGGTACGACCGGGACGCGGGCCGGGTGAACCTGCTCAGCGAGACCCGCAGGGCGGACGTCCTCGCCGTCCTCCGCCCGTTCATCGTCGGCCAGGTCGCCATCGGACCGCCCCCGGTGCCGACCCCCGCCGAACTGGCCGGGCTCACCCTCCACCCCGACGACGACCTCGCGCCGAACCGGCCGGGCGAGGCCCTCGTCGTCTCCCTGGACCGCGACCCGGCCCCGCAGCGCCGGCTGCGCACCGACCCGCGCCACAAGGCGCTCGCCGCGCAGGCCCGGGTGGGCGAGATCCTCGACGAGCTCGAGGCGATGGGCTGGCGGGTGCTGCACTCGGTGCCGCTGCCCGGCGGGTCCCGCATCCACCATCTGCTGATCGGCCCCGGCGGCCTGTTCGCCCTGCACACCCTGCCCGTGCGCAGGCAGCGGGTGCGGGTCGACGACCCCTGGGTGACGGCGGGCCGCGGCGAACCGCAGCCCCTGCTGCGCCGGGTCCGCGCCGACGCCTCACGCTGCTCCTTCGCCCTCACCGCGGAGGTCCGGGCGGCCCTGGTCCTGGTGGAACCGTCGGCGGTGCACTCCCCGACCCCGCCCCGCGACGTCCGCCTCTTCACCGACCAGAACCTCCCGACCCTCACCCGAACGGGCGGCCTCCTCAAACCGGCGGACGTGGAGGCGCTGCACATGATGGCGCGGGACAGGGGGACGTGGAGGAGGGTGTGACCCGGCAAATCCAGCCCCGCCGGCGTTTGAGGCGCGGGGCCCGGGGCAGAGCCCCGCGACCGCAACGCCATCCGCGTCACGGCAACTCCCCGGCCCGCTCGGCGTCGAACAACCCCGCGAGCAGATCCCCGTCCCGCTCAAGCCGCGCAACAACGTCGTCCGCAACAAAACTCAGGTCCCCCGCAGCACCGCACCCTTCGACCTCCGCCCACGTCACGGGCGCCGAAACCGTCGGAGACACCCGCGCGCGCACCGTATAGGCCGCCGCCGTCGTCTTCGCCGCGGAATTCTGACTGTGGTCGACGAACACCTTCCCGGGCCGCAGATTCCGCGCCATCCGATGCACCACGAGCCCCGGCAGCGCCGCCTCCGCCTCCCGCGCCAGCCCCTTCGCGTACGCACTGACCCGCTCCGACGCCGTGGGCACCACCGGCACGAGCAGATGCAGCCCCTTGGACCCCGACGTCTTCGCGTACGCGTCGAGCCCGTCCCGCGCCAGCCGCTCCCGCAGCCACCCCGCCACCTCGCAGCACTGCACGATGTCGGCCGGTGCGCCGGGGTCCAGGTCGAACACGAGCCGGTCGGCCCGCCCCGGCGCCCGCTCCCGCCACTGCGGCGTATGGAACTCGGTCACCAGGTTCGCCGCCCACATCAACGTAGGCAGGTCCTGTACGAGGATCTGCCGCGAGACCCCGTCCGAGCGCGTCACCTCGGCCGTCCGCACCCAGGACGGCGTACCCGGCGGCACGTTCTTGGCGAAGAACCGCTGCCCGTCGGGCCCGTCGGGAAAGCGCAGGAAGGAGACCGGGCGGTCGCGCAGCTGGGGGAGCAGGGCCTCCGCGACCGTCGCGTAGTAGTGCAGCAGCTCGCCCTTGGTGAATCCGGAGGTCGGGTACAGCACCTTGTCCAGATTGCTGAGCGTGAGCCGCCGCCCCTCCACTTCTGTGATCGGCGCCATACGGTAATACTCTGGCAATCCAGCACCTTATGTCTGTTATGTCGTGCGTCGGCGACGCGAACCGGGAGGCCCACCGTGCGCTCCATATGGAACGGCGCCATCTCCTTCGGCCTGGTCAGCATCCCGATCAAGCTGGTCAACGCCACCGAGAACCACTCGATCTCCTTCCGCCAGATCCATCTGGAGGACGGCGGCCGCATCCGCTACCACAAGGTGTGCGAGCTGGAGGACAAGGAGATCCCGAACGACGAGATCGGCAAGGGGTACGAGGACGCCGACGGCTCGATCATCCCGATCACCGAGGACGACCTCGCCCAGCTCCCGATCCCCACGGCCAAGACCATCGAGATCGTCGCCTTCGTGCCGGCCGAGCGGATCGACCCGCTCCAGATGGGCACGGCGTACTACCTCCAGGTCAACGGCGTCCCGGCCGCCAAGCCGTACACACTCCTGCGGGAGGCGCTCAAGCGCAGCAACAAGGTGGCCATCGCCAAGTTCGCGCTGCGCGGCCGCGAGCGGCTCGGGATGCTGCGGGTCGTCGACGACGTCATCGCGATGCACGGCCTGCTCTGGCCGGACGAGATCCGGGCTCCCGAGGACGCCGCCCCCGACTCCAACGTCACGGTCCGCGACGCCGAACTCGATCTGGCGGACGCCCTGATGGACACGCTCGGCGAGGTCGACATGGACTCGCTGCACGACGACTACCGGGACGCCGTGGAGGAGATGATCGAGGCGAAGTCCTCCGGCACCGAACCGGCCGAGCCCCCCAAGAAGTCGGACGGCGGAGGCGGCAAGGTCATCGACCTCATGTCCGCACTCGAGAGCAGCGTCCGCGCGGCCAAGAAGGCGCGCGACGAGGGCGAGGAGGGCGAGGACGTCGCGGAGGTGACGGAGCTGTCCTCCCGGTCCCGTACGAAGAAGTCCACAGCCAAGAAGGCACCCGCGAAGAAGTCCACTGCCAAGAAGGCACCCGCGAAGAAGTCGGCTCCCGCGAAGAAGAAGGCCACGGCCAAGAAGACGACGGCGGCGAAGAAGAGCACCTCGGCAAAGAAGAAGCCGACGCCCAAGAAGAAGGCGTCGGCTTGAGCTTGTAAGCCCCGCTTTGGGACGAGAGCCCGCGGGGCCCGGGGCAGAGCCCCGAGACCGCACCCCCGTCGCCGGGCGAACAGAAAACGGCTAACGCCCCCTGGCAAGCTTCGCGGCGTCCCGCTTGAACGCCCACTCCATCTTCGGCTCCATCACGAACCGGAACATCCGCTGCACAGGCGTCGTGCACAACACGGTGATCAGGCTCGCCGCGAGCACCGTCACCACGACCTGGCCCCACGGGGTGTGCACCCAGCTGACCTCGTACCAGTCCCAGAAGCGGGAGCCCTTGGCGACGAAGCCGTGCAGCAGGTAGCCGTACAGGGTGCCCGCGCCGAGCGCCGTGAACCACAGCTTGCGGCCCGGCACCCACGCGAAGAAGCACGCGGTGAGGATGACCGAACAGCCGAACATGGCCAGGGTCATGACGATTCCGGTCCAGCCGGGCGCGCCCAACTCCTGTGCGCTGTCCCGGTGGTACGTCCACGCCGCGGTCATCCGCGGCGCCGCCCAGTACGCGAAGACCAGTGCCGCCGCGAAGACCGGCAGCGCGATGATCCGCGCCTCCTTGCGCCGCACCAGCTGGAAGTGCTCCGGCTTCAGGCACAGGCCGAGGACGAAGAAGGGGAGGAACTGCAGCAGGCGCTGCATGTCCAGGTCGTCGCCGATGCTGGGGGAGACGGACGCGAGCGCCGCGATGGCGAGCGCCACCGGCAGCGGCCAGCGGATCGTCTTCCAGATCGGCGTGGACAGCCGCCACACGAACAGCGACACCAGGAACCAGGTCAGGTACCAGGGGTCGAGCAGGCTGAAGTCGTATCCCGGATCGTCACCGGCGTACCGCTTGAAGAGTGTGTAGACGACCTCGAACACCACATACGGCACCGCCACACCCGTGATCAGCCGCTTCAGCCGAGCCGGGCTCGCGTCGAAGGACCGCGAGAAGTAGCCGGAGATCACGATGAACGCCGGCATGTGGAACGTGTACACGATGATGTAGAGGGCGGAGGCCGCCCGGCTCCCGTCGCGCAGCGGCTCCCAGGAGTGCCCCATCGCGACCAGGACGATCGCCAGGTACTTGGCGTTGTCGTAGAACGCATCCCGGGCCTTGCCGGGCTTCTGTGTCGCGGCCGCGGCCGGTGTGGCCGCGTGTCTCCGGGATGGAGTGCTCGCGGGCTGTGCGACGGCGTCCTGCTGATCGGGCAGCGGGGCCCGATGAGCCGCGAGCTGTACCGGTTCGCTCACGATCCCTCCCGTTGGGAACCCCGGCTACCGGATACGCATCTTCCTGGATTCGTGAGGTTCAAGTGGCTGCGAGACATCGACCGAACCGTAGTCATGCGGTGGGGCACGAGTAAACCTGGATCGGGTCCGCGTGGCGGCTCTCACAGTCCTGATCAGGAATGACAATCACTCAAACGGGTTCCCGGGCGGTCTCCGTAGCGAGAAGTCGACAACGGCCGAAAGTGCGCGTCACCCGAGCCCGGCCTCCGCGACCCGCCGCAGCAGCCCGTGCAGCGTCTCGCGCTCGTCCGCGTCCAGCGGCGCGAGCAGCTCGCTCGTCACGCGAAGGCCCGCCTCGTCCGTGCCGCGCAGGAAGTCCCGCCCGTCGTCCGTGAGCACCACGATCCGGCTGCGCCGGTCACCGGGGGACGGCCGCCGCTCCACGAATGAGGCCTTCTCCAGGTCGTCGACCAGGCCCACGATCGCGCTCGGGTCGTAGCCGAGCCGCGCGCTCAACTCCCTTTGCAGCGCGCCCTCGCCGGTCGCCAGGAAGCGCAGCACCGCGTAGTGGCGCAGGCGGAGGCCCGACTCCTGGAGCGAGGCGTTGAACAGCTGCCCCGAGCGCAGACCGAGCCGGTACAGCAGATAGCCCGTGTCGGCGTGCAGCCCGCGCATCCATGGCTCGTGCGCGTCGATCGGGGCGGGGGTCATGGGGTCTCCCTGGGGTGGTCCTGGCCGGTGTCGCGACAGTCTCTCGCAATGCGTGGGTCGGCGACAACTATTGACGTCATCAATTATTGCTCTTAGCTTCCTTCTTGCCTCACGTATCGCCGTCAGGAAGGGATCCACACGTGTCCATCGATCTCACCGGGAAGGCGGCCGTCGTCACCGGCGGCGGCCGTGGCCTCGGCCTCTCCTACGCCCACGCCCTCGCCGCCCACGGCGCCTCGGTCGTCGTCAACGACGTCGACGAGGCCGTCGCCGAAGCGGCCGTGAAGTCCATCCGGGAGGCGGGCGGCACGGCGGTCGCCGAGGTGGTCCCGGTCGGCACAGCGGAGGCCGCAGACCGCCTCGTGGCACGGGCGGTGAGCGAGTTCGGCCGCCTCGACGTCCTGGTCACCAACGCCGGAATCCTGCGCGACAAGGTCCTGTGGAAGATGACCGACGACGACTTCGACGCCGTCGTCACCACCCACCTCAAGGGCACCTTCACCTGTGCCCGCGCCGCCGCCGTCCGGATGCGCGAACAGGGCGAGGGGGGCTCGCTGATCCTGGTCGGCTCGCCCGCCGGGCAACGGGGCAATTTCGGCCAGACGAACTACGCGGCCGCGAAGGCCGGAATCGTCGCCATGGCCCGTACCTGGTCGATGGAGCTTTCCCGGGCGAACATCACGGTCAACGCGATCGTCCCGGTCGCCGCGACGGCCATGACGGAGACGATCCCGGCCTTCGCCCCGTACATCGAGGCGATGCGCGACGGCGAACCGCTCCCGCCCTTCCTGCGCAAGGGCGAGGGCTTCGGCACACCGGAGGACTGCGCGGCCCTCGTCCCCTTCCTCGCCTCCGAAGCGGCCCGCCCGATCACCGGCCAGGCCATCGGCATCGGCGGCGACCGCCTCACGCTCTGGTCGCACCCGCAGGAGATCAAGTCGGCCTACGCGGACGGGGGGTGGACCCCGGACACGCTGGCCGAGGCGTGGCCGACCTCGGTCGGCGCCGAGCTCCAGACGGTCGGGATTCCGGCACCGAAGTTCCCGGAGGCGTGATGAACACCGACGAGCTGGCGGCGATCGACGTCCACACCCACGCGGAGGTCTCGTCCAAGGGGAAGGCATCTCTCGACGATGACCTCCACGAGGCGTCCTCCGCGTACTTCAAGATCGAGGGCAACCGGAAGCCGACCCTCGAAGAGACGGCCGCGTACTACCGCGAGCGGAACATGGCCGCCGTGATCTTCACGGTCGACGCCGAGTCCGCGACAGGTACGGAACCCGTCCCGAACGAGGAGGTGGCGGAGGCGGCGGCCGCCCACTCGGACGTCCTGATCCCCTTCGCCTCGATCGACCCGTTCCGCGGCAAGGCGGGCGTGAAGCAGGCCCGCCGCCTGGTCGAGGAGTACGGAGTCAAGGGCTTCAAGTTCCACCCTTCCATCCAGGCCTTCTTCCCCAACGACCGCTCCGTCGCCTACGACCTCTACGAACTGATCGAGGAAACCGGCACCATCGCCCTCTTCCACACCGGCCAGACGGGCATCGGCGCGGGCGTCCCGGGCGGCGGCGGCATCCGCCTGAAGTACTCGAACCCCCTGCACGTGGACGACGTGGCAGCCGACTTCCCGCACCTCAAGATCATCCTGGCGCACCCGTCGTTCCCCTGGCAGGACGAGGCCCTCGCCGTCGCGACCCACAAACCCGGCGTGCACATCGACCTCTCCGGCTGGTCCCCGAAGTACTTCCCGCCCCAACTGATCCAGTACGCGAACACGCTCCTCAAGGACAAGGTCCTCTTCGGCTCGGACTACCCGGTCCTGACCCCCGACCGCTGGCTCGCGGACTTCGCGAACCTCCAGATCAAGGACGAGGTCCGCCCGAAGATCCTCAAGGAGAACGCCGCCCGGCTGCTCGGACTCACCAAGCCCTGAAGGGGGCCGGTATGCGCAACGAGGGACTGGGGTCGTGGCCCGCACGCCGGGCCCGCAAGACCCCGCACCGCACGGCCCTGATCCACGACGGCACGACGTACACGTACGCGGACCTGCACGCCCGCACGACCCGCCTGGCACACGCCCTACGAGCCCAGGGCGTACGCCGCGGCGACCGCGTCGCGTACCTCGGCGCGAACCACCCCTCGTACCTGGAGACGCTGTTCGCGGCGGGCACCCTGGGCGCGGTCTTCGTCCCGCTCAACACCCGCCTGTCGACGCCCGAACTCGCGTACCAGCTACAGGACTCGGGAGCGAAGGCCCTCCTGTACACGGGACACAGGGAACCCGCAGAGTCCCTGCCCACGCCCCTGACGATCGAGGCCGCCGGAGAGAGCTACGAGAACCTGCTCGCCTCCGCCCCATCGGACCCGATCGACGAGGCGGTCGCCGGAGACGACCTCTGCCTCATCATGTACACCTCGGGCACGACGGGCCGCCCCAAGGGCGCCATGCTCACGCACGGCAACATCATCTGGAACGCGATCAACGTCCTGGTGGACCACGACCTGATCGCGGACGAGGTCGCCCTGGTCTCGGCGCCCTTGTTCCACACGGCGGGCCTGAACATGCTGACGCTGCCGGTGCTGCTGAAGGGCGGCACGTGCGTCCTGGTGCCCACCTTTGACCCGGCGGCGACATTCGACCTCGTGAGTCGTTATGGGGTCACCTTCATGTTCGGCGTGCCGACGATGTTCGACCTGCTGACCCGCCGGCCCGAGTGGCCGACGGCTGACCTCTCCTCGCTACGCCTCCTGACCTGCGGCGGCGCCCCGGTCCCACCCCCGCTGATCGCGGCGTACCAGGAACGCGGCCTCACCTTCCTCCAGGGCTACGGCATGACGGAGGCGGCTCCCGGCACCCTCTTCCTCGACGCCGAACACGCGGTGAGCAAGGCGGGTTCGGCGGGCGTCCCGCACTTCTTCAGCGACGTCCAGGTGGTGGGCCCGGACCTCGCGCCGGTGGGCGTGGGGGAGACGGGCGAGGTGGTGGTCCGCGGCCCGCACGTGATGCCGGGCTACTGGGGCCTGCCGACGGAGACCGAAGCGGCCTTCACCGAGGGCTGGTTCCGCACGGGGGACGCGGCCCGCGTCGACACGGACGGCTACGTCACGATCGTCGACCGCTTCAAAGACATGATCATCTCGGGCGGCGAGAACATCTACCCCGCCGAGATCGAAGCCGCCCTCCTGGCCCACCCCGACGTGGCGGAGTGCGCGGTGATCGGCGTCCCGGACGAGAAATGGGGCGAGGCCCCACGCGCGATCGTGGTCCCGGCCTCCGGAACAACCCCGGACGCGTCGGCCCTCCTGGCCTCCCTCGCCGGGCGGTTGGCGAAGTACAAGATCCCCAAATCCCTGACCTTCACGCACGAACTGCCACGCACGGCCTCAGGAAAACTCCTCAAATCCCGCCTGCGGGAAACCTACGCACAGAACGGCTGACGAGCATGCCCCTCACGGTGAACGGCCTGACCGAACTCACGAAACTGCCGGCCGGCACGGACCTCGGCACCAGCGACTGGCTGGAGATCACCCAGGACCGCATCAACACGTTCGCCGACGCCACGGGCGACCACCAGTGGATCCACGTGGACCCCACCCGCGCCGCCACCGGCCCCTTCGGCGCCCCGATCGCCCACGGCTACCTGACCCTCTCCCTCTTCATCCCCCTCTTCACCGACCTCCTGGACGTCCAGGGCGTCACCACCAAGGTCAACTACGGCCTCAACAAGGTCCGCTTCCCGTCCCCGGTCAAGGCGGGCTCCCGCATCCGCCTGACGGCGCGAGTGGAATCAGTGGAAGAGGTCCCGGGCAACGGCGCCCAAATCACAATCGACGCCACAATAGAAATCGAAAACTCCCCAAAGCCGGCGGCGGCCCTCCAGAGCATCTCCCGCTTCTACGCCTGAGACATCATCCGGAGCAATGAGGCGAACCGCCGTCCGCGGGGCAGGCGTCGCAGCCGCTGAGTGACAACTGTGACGGCTCAGTACGGCATTTCCGTCATCAGCCGTCACAGTCTCCGGTATCACCCGGGCCGTTCAGAGCATGTCGACTCAGGGTTTAGTTTCCAAGGAGTCGTTGCTTCTGCTGGTCAAACTCGTCCTGCGTGAGAACTCCCTGGTCGACGAGTGCCTTGAGCTTTCCGAGTTCGTCGGCCACCGACAGAGTCTGGGGTCGGGCTTCCTGGTCCGGCGGGGCAGAGCCATCCTCGTTGGCCAGCTGGGCAGCAAGCGCGTTGAATGCGTTTACGTACTGGTTGGCTGCTCGCAGGTTCGCTGAGTCGGGTGTCACGTTGTAGGTCTGCGCGGAGCCGTCACCGAAGGTCACGTTGATCAGCGCCGCACCCTTGTTCTTGCGTCCCGCCAAGGCGGACATGCCGCCCGTCGCGACTCCGCCTGCGAGCCTTGTCGCCGTCCACGCCTTGTGTGCGCCAGCATCAATGAACTCGGCCTGGCCGCCAAGTACCGGTCCTTGCGAGGTGATACCGAACTTGGACGACGGCCACAGATGCATCATGGCCGCACTGTTCATCGTCTTCTCTGCAGGGTGCTGCTTACGCCAGGCCTTCAGCGCTTCTTTGTCTGCCAGCCGCTTGTCAGCGGCTTCCGAACGCACCAGCTTCTTCTTCTCGCGCTCAGCGGCCTTCTGCGCAGATTTATCCGGATCGCGTTTGAACATGATCCTCATCAGCCTCCTTCGAAGGAGAGGGAGGAGCGGTTCCCGCGTCGCCGTCCAGTGTCCCGCAGGGAGGTGCGCAGAAGTAGGGGGTGGGCGCGACTAGTACCCCGTCTTCGTCAGTGGCCTCTTCCCAACCTCGCGACCATGGCCGCGATCTCCGCAACAGCGGAGACCACGGTGTGAACGCTCAGGCGCTGGCCGATCGGTTTGGGCGGCCGCTGGGCTTCGCCCGTGCCGGCTGATGGTCGCGCTCGTCGTCTCGGCACGGCTGGGAGGGTGGCTATCAGTTGGGTGCGACCGAGCTGGGCCCCTGCTTCGTCACTCCGGACCCCGGTACGCCCTGGAGCTGCACAACGCCGTGAAATCCCGTCCACGAATAGTCCGCAGACCTCGACATGCGGCTGGACACGCAAGAAGACCCCGCACTCAGCATCGCTGCTGGTTACGGGGTCTTTAGGCACCTCATACAGGGTGCCCCCGGCAGGATTCGAACCTGCGCACACGGCTCCGGAGGCCGTTGCTCTATCCCCTGAGCTACGGGGGCGTGCGCCGCGCTGTGCGTGGCGACGGGTAGAACACTACCAGCTCCTTTGAGGTCCTCAGGAACGGGTTATCGCGCGGGAGGCGGCGGGGTTCGGGTCGCCTGTAGGGGGCGGAAGTGGGGAAAACCCGGACGCGGTGGCCGGTGTCGACCTACTCTCGAGTTGTGCCAGGCGCGTCCGGCCGAGTCCTTGTCGTGGATGACAACAAGGTCATTCGGCAGCTGATCAGGGTCAATCTCGAGCTGGAGGGCTTCGAGGTCGTGACCGCGGCCGATGGTGCCGAGTGCTTGGACGTGATCGACGAGGTGCGGCCCGATGTCGTCACGCTGGACGTCGTCATGCCCCGGCTCGACGGGCTGCGGACCGCCGCCCGGCTGCGGGCGGACGCGCGGACGCGTTCGCTGCCCATCGTCGTCGTCAGCGCCTGCACCCAGTACGAGGTCGAGAGCGGGCTCGACGTCGGCGTCGACGCGTTCCTCGCCAAGCCCTTCGAGCCCGGTGAACTGGTCCGTGTCGTACGGCAGTTGAGCGAGCAGGGGCGCGCGGGGGCAGGCCCCGCAGGCGCCTCCCGGGCGAGCGTCGCGCGGGCCGCCGACGAGGCCGAGCAGGCCACCCGTACCGCCGACGCCTGAGACCCGCCAGCCGCGCGGTCGCGTCCGCATCCCGGACCATCCGGGAAACCGAGTCGCCTACCCACCCCCCTCCTCCCATACGCTTGTCCCGTGACCCCCGCCGAGCTCTCCCGCACCGTCCTGCGCGCCGTCCGCCGCGCGGTCGACGACGGTGAGCTCGACGCGGCCGTGTGCGCGGCCGAGCAGCGGGTCGTCGTCGAGCGGCCGCGGCCCGGCGGCCAGGGCGACTACGCCACCAACGTCGCGTTGCAGCTCGCCCGCCACGCAGGCCGGCCACCGCGCGAGGTCGCCGAGATCCTGTCCCGTCGGCTGGGGGACTGCCCCGGTGTAGCCGGTGTCGTCGTCACCGGGCCCGGGTTCCTCAATTTCAGGATGGCGGAGCCCGGGTCCGCGACCGGGGCGCTCGTCGCGGAGATCCTGGGCGGGGGGCGTCGGTACGGGTTCGCCGAAGAAACAACCGGACAGGCCGTGCGGCTCCGCGCCCCCCACGAAGTGCGTGCTCTTGTCGTCATGGACTCCTTTGCCCGGCTGCTCCGCTCCCAGGGGACCCCCGTACGGACCAGTTGCGTCGAGCGGCCCCGGCCCGAGTGGGGCGACGTCCTCGGTGTGCGCGTGGACGACGTGGCCGCCGCCGAGCCCGGTGACGTCGACATCCGCCCCGTGCCCGCCCCCGCCGACCCCACCCCGCTCGGCCGCGACGCCGCCCGCTGGTCCCTGCTCCACCCCGCGGGCCACGACCACCCCCGCGGCGGCGCCGAGCACCTCGCCCAGCGCGAGTCCAACCCGCTCTTCCGCGTCCGGTACGCCCACGCCCGCACCCGCGCCCTGACCCGCGGCGCCGCTGAGCTGGGATTCGACGGCGCCCCCGGCGGCGTACCCGGTCAGGAGGACCTCGTCGCCACCCTCGGCGACCACCCCCGCGTCCTCCGCGCCGCCGCCGGGCAGCACGCCCCCGACCGGCTCGCCCGGCACCTCGTCGGCGTCGCCGACACCTTCATGGCCTCGCTCCACCCGGCCGTACTGCCTCAAGGTGAGGAGAAACCCTCGGCCGCCCACCGCTCCCGGCTCGCGCTCGCCGAAGCCGTCGGGACGGTGCTCGCAGGCGGCCTGACCCTGCTCGGCATCGACGCCCCCGAACATCTGTGACACAGAAGTAGACGAAGAGAGCCACCGCAGCCATGAGCCGTTCCGCACACCCCGCCGGTCCCCGTCACGCCGACGTGCTCCCCGAGGGGCACTGGAGTGCCCCGCCCGCCGACCTCAACGCCCTCGACCCGAAGGTGTGGGCGCAGACCGTGGCCCGTACCGGTGACGGCGCCGTCAGCGTCGGTGGCATCGAAGTCGCCCGGCTCGCCGAGGAGTTCGGCACCCCGGCGTACTTCCTCGACGAGGCCGACTTCCGCGCCCGGTGCGCCGCCTGGCGCGACGCCTTCGGGCCCGACGCCGATGTCTTCTACGCCGGCAAGGCCTTCCTTTCGCGTGCCGTCGTGCGGTGGCTGGACGAGGAGGGGCTGAACCTGGATGTCTGCTCCGGGGGTGAGCTCGCCACCGCGCTCTCCGCCGGGATGCCCGCCGAGCGCATCGCCTTCCACGGCAACAACAAGACCGAGGAAGAGATCAGCCGCGCCGTCCAGGTCGGCGTCGGCCGCATCGTGCTCGACTCCTTCCAGGAGATCGCCCGCGTCGCCCACATCGCCGACGGCCTCGGCAAGCGGCAGCGCGTGCAGATCCGCGTGACCGTGGGCGTCGAGGCGCACACCCACGAGTTCATCGCCACCGCTCATGAGGATCAGAAGTTCGGGATCGCGCTGGCCGATGGGCAGGCGGCGGAGGCCGTGCGGCGCGCCCTCAAGCTCGATGGGATCGAGCTGATCGGGATTCACTCCCACATCGGGTCGCAGATCTTCGACATGGCGGGCTTTGAAGTCGCCGCGCGCCGTGTCGTCGGGCTGCTCGCCGAGATCCGTGACGAGCACGGCGTCGAGCTTCCCGAGATCGACCTCGGCGGCGGCCTCGGCATCGCGTACACCAGCGACGACGACCCGCGCGAGCCGCACGAGATCGCCAAGGCGCTCAACGAGATCGTCACCCGTGAGTGCGAGGCCGCGGATCTGCGGACGCCCCGCATCTCCGTCGAGCCGGGGCGCGCGATCGTCGGCCCGACCGCCTTCACGCTCTACACCGTCGGCACCGTCAAGCCGCTCGAAGGACTGCGTACCTACGTCTCCGTCGACGGCGGCATGTCCGACAACATTCGCACCGCCCTCTACGACGCCGAGTACACCGTCGCCCTCGTCTCCCGTAGCTCCGACGCCGAGCCGATGCTCGTCCGCGTCGTCGGCAAGCACTGTGAGAGTGGCGACATCGTCGTGAAGGACGCGTTCCTCCCGTCGGACGTCGCGGCCGGTGATTTGATCGCCGTACCGGCCACCGGCGCGTACTGCCGCTCCATGGCCAGCAACTACAACCACGCGCTCCGCCCGCCCGTCGTCGCCGTCCGCGACGGCGAGGCCCGGGTGATCGTCCGGCGCGAGACGGAGGAAGATCTCCTGCGTCTCGACGTCGGATAAATGAAATCTACGTCTCACGATCCGGACCCTGGGCTGAAACCCCGGTTCGGTGGGTGAGACTGGTCCCACCGCAGAAACACGTAGTAGTAGAGGAAACGAGGTCGCATGATGCGTACGCGTCCGCTGAAGGTGGCGCTGCTGGGCTGTGGGGTTGTCGGCTCAGAGGTGGCGCGCATCATGACGACGCACGCCGACGACCTCGCCGCCCGGATCGGTGCCCCCGTCGAACTCGCGGGTGTGGCCGTACGGCGGCCCTCCCGGGTGCGCGAGGGAATCGATCCTGCCCTGGTGACCACCGACGCCACCGCGCTCGTGAAACGCGGTGACATTGATGTCGTGGTCGAGGTCATCGGCGGCATCGAGCCCGCGCGCACCCTCATCACCACCGCCTTCGAGCACGGCGCCTCCGTCGTCTCCGCCAACAAGGCGCTCGTCGCCCAGGACGGCGAGGCGCTGCACGCCGCGGCCGTCGAGCACGGCGAGGACCTCTACTACGAAGCCGCAGTCGCCGGAGCGATTCCGCTGGTCAGGCCGCTGCGGGAGTCGCTGGCCGGCGACAAGGTCAACCGTGTTCTCGGCATCGTGAACGGGACGACCAACTTCATCCTCGACGCCATGGACTCCACCGGCGCCGGCTACCAGGAAGCGCTCGACGAGGCCACCGCCCTCGGGTACGCCGAGGCCGACCCGACCGCCGACGTCGAGGGCTTCGACGCCGCCGCCAAGGCCGCCATCCTCGCCGGTATCGCCTTCCACACCCGGGTCCGCCTCGACGACGTGTACCGCGAGGGCATGACCGAGGTGACCGCCGCCGACTTCGCTTCCGCGAAGCAGATGGGCTGCACCATCAAGCTGCTCGCCATCTGCGAGCGGGCCGCCGACGGCCAGTCCGTCACCGCCCGCGTGCACCCGGCGATGATTCCGCTTTCGCACCCGCTCGCCTCCGTCCGCGGCGCGTACAACGCCGTGTTCGTCGAGGCCGAGGCCGCGGGCCAGTTGATGTTCTACGGGCCCGGGGCCGGCGGCTCGCCGACCGCGTCCGCCGTACTCGGCGACCTGGTCGCCGTCTGCCGCAACCGCCTGGGCGGCGCGACGGGACCCGGCGACTCCGCGTACACGCAGCTGCCCGTCTCGCCGATGGGCGATGTCGTGACGCGGTACCACATCAGCCTCGACGTGGCCGACAAGCCCGGCGTTCTCGCGCAGGTGGCGACGGTCTTCGCCGAGCACGGTGTCTCCATCGACACCGTGCGCCAGTCGGGGAAGGACGGCGAGGCCTCCCTCGTCGTCGTCACCCATCGCGCGTCCGACGCGGCCCTCAACGGGACCGTGGAGGCGCTGCGTCAGCTCGACACCGTGCGCGGTGTCGCCAGCATCATGCGTGTTGAAGGGGAGTAGCAGGGATGACCGGAATGACCCACCAGTGGCGCGGCATCATCGAGGAGTACCGGGACCGGCTCCCGGTGACCGACACCACGCCGGTCGTGACACTGCGCGAGGGCGGCACGCCGCTCGTACCCGCGCAGATGCTCTCCGAGCGCACGGGCTGTGAGGTGCACCTGAAGGTCGAGGGCGCCAACCCGACGGGTTCCTTCAAGGACCGCGGGATGACCATGGCCATCACGAAGGCCAAGGAGGAGGGCGCGAAGGCCGTCATCTGCGCCTCCACCGGCAACACCTCGGCCTCCGCCGCCGCGTACGCCGTGCGCGCCGGAATGGTCTGCGCCGTCCTCGTGCCGCAGGGCAAGATCGCGCTCGGCAAGATGGGCCAGGCGCTCGTCTACGGCTCGAAGATCCTCCAGGTCGACGGCAACTTCGACGACTGCCTCAACCTGGCCCGCGCCCTTTCCGAGAACTACCCGGTGGCGCTGGTCAACTCCGTGAACCCGTACCGCATCGAGGGCCAGAAGACCGGCTCGTTCGAGATCGTGGACGCCCTCGGCGACGCGCCCGACATCCACGTCCTCCCGGTCGGCAACGCCGGCAACATCACGGCCTACTGGAAGGGCTACAAGGAGTACGCCGCCGACGGCGTCTCCTCCCGTACGCCGCGCATGTGGGGCTTCCAGGCCTCCGGTTCCGCGCCGATCGTGCGCGGCGAGGTCGTCAAGGACCCGTCGACGATCGCCACCGCGATTCGCATCGGCAACCCCGCTTCGTGGCAGCACGCGCTCGCCGCGCGCGAGGAGTCGGGCGGCTTCATCGACGAGGTGACGGACCGTGAAATCCTGCGCGCCTACAAGCTGTTGGCGTCCCAGGAGGGGGTCTTCGTCGAGCCCGCGTCGGCCGCGTCCGTCGCCGGTCTGCTGAAGGCCGCCGAGGAGGGCAAGGTCGACAAGGGCCAGAAGATCGTCTGCACCGTCACGGGCAACGGTCTGAAGGACCCGGACTGGGCCGTCGCCGGCGCTCCGCAGCCGGTCACCGTCCCGGTCGACTCCGCCGCGGCCGCAGAGCGGCTCGGTCTCGCCTGAGCCACGCCGCACTCCGGGCGACTTGCGCGACACTGACACCTCGTCAACTGGGCGTTTCAGTACAGGGGGTGCACAGGGGGGCTTACGACACGCATCGTGCGCCTCCTGTGCGCCCTATGTCGCCACTGAACCTTCCTTCGATAGGCTGTATCGAACCCGCCCACCGCATATGCCGTGGTGCCGCCGCTGTTCCGTTGATCGCGGCCCGGGTGTCGACGTATGCATCACAAGACATCGGAAGTTCTCGAAACATCCCGCAGCTCAAGGAGAGTCATCGACCGATGGCCGGTCCCGCTTTCCGCGCCGCCGCCGTCAGGGTGCGCGTCCCCGCCACCAGCGCCAATCTCGGCCCGGGCTTCGACAGCCTCGGCCTGTCGCTGGGGCTCTACGACGACGTGGTCGTCAGGGTCGCCGACTCCGGGCTGAACATCGACATCGCGGGTGAGGGCTCCGAGACCCTGCCCCGCGACGAGTCGCACCTCCTCGTACGGTCCCTGCGCACGGCCTTCGACGCCCTCGGCGGACAGCCGCGCGGCCTCGAGATCGTCTGCGCCAACCGCATCCCGCACGGCCGTGGCCTCGGCTCCTCGTCCGCCGCGATCGTGTCCGCCGTGGTCGCCGCGCGCGCCGTGACGATAGGCGGCGGCGCCCTGCTCGACGACGCCGCGCTGCTCGAACTCGCCACCGAGATCGAGGGCCACCCCGACAACGTGGCCCCGTGCCTGCTCGGCGGCTTCACCATCGCGTGGACCGAGACCGGCGCGGGCCGGGCGGTCCGTCTCGACGCGGCCCGTTCCATCGTTCCGGTGGTCTTCGTCCCCGGAAAGCCCGTCCTCACCGAAATGGCGCGAGGACTCCTGCCGCGCACCGTCCCGCACGTGGACGCCGCGGCCAACGCGGGCCGGGCGGCCCTGCTCGTCGAGGCCCTGACCAGGCGCCCCGAGCTGCTGCTGCCGGCCACGGAAGACCGTCTTCACCAGGAGTACCGGGCGCCGGCGATGCCGGAGAGCGCCGCCCTGGTGGAGCGGCTGCGGGCCGACGGGGTGCCCGCGATGATCTCCGGGGCGGGGCCGACGGTCCTCGCTCTGGTGGACGAGGAAACGGCCGACAAGGTCGCCCGGCTGGCCGGGGAGGGCTGGGCGGCGAACCGCCTCGACCTCGATGTCGACGGAGCGAGCGTGCTGCCGCTTGGCTCCTGACACCCGGTTGCCGGAATACGAGAGGGGGAATGTTTGTTGGATCCGGTAGTGTTAACCTCAAGTCTGCACCCGGCCCTACCATGGCGAGGTGCTGTGTGTCCCCGTCAGGGACAACCATTCTTCCGGGAGCCTCCCCAGCGATTCCTTGCATCGTCCTCGCATGTCGAGACGTGGCACTGAAGAGTGGCGAGCACGCTCCGGAACCGGCGTAACCGAGCCGCGTGACACAGAAATCCAGTGCACCCGCGGAATCGGGCTACGCCGTCACCACCGAATTCTTCCGCCTCTTCGGCGGACAACCGCCCCGGCACGGTCCGTACAGGCAGGACCTCCGCCGGACAGCACAACCGGTCGCCGAGCCAGACAGGCCGACGTCCGCTCCAGGGAAGGACCCTTCGTGAGCGACACCACCGATCTGATGGGCGTGACTGCCGACAGCTCTGCTGCCGCGCCCGCCGCGTCCTCTGCGGACGCCTCTGCCGCGCCCGCCGGCTCCCGGCGGCGCCGCGGTACCGGCCTTGACGGCATGGTGCTGGCCGAGCTGCAGCAGGTCGCATCGGGCCTCGGAATCAAGGGCACCGCGCGGATGCGCAAGAGCCAGCTGATCGAGGTCATCAAGGAGGCGCAGTCCGGGGGAGGCAACTCACAGTCCGCCCCCGCGAAGAGCGCCGACGCCGCCGAGACGAAGCCGAAGCGGCGGGCCACCTCGAAGGCCCGCACCGGCGATGAGTCCGCGGCCGACGCCGCGCCCGCGAAGTCGGGCGGCAAGGCCGACAAGGCCGATAAGGCGGAGCAGGCCGAGGCGGGAGACGCCAAGGCGAAGAAGTCCGCCGCCCAGCAGCAGATCGACATCCCCGGCCAGGGCGCCGGCGACGAGCAGCCGGCCGGCGAGCGTCGTCGCCGCCGTGCCACGTCCGAGGCGGGCAGCCCCGAGACGGTCACCGCCGAGGCCAAGTCCGACACGCGGCAGGACCGCCAGGACAAGCAGGACGGCGGCGACGGCGGCAAGGGCGACGGCGGCCAGGACGGCAACCACGAGGGCCGTCGCGACCGCAGGGACCGCCAGGGCGGCCGTGGCGGGCGCGACCGCGACGGTGGCCGTGAGGGCGGCCGGGACCGCGACCGACGCGGCGGCAAGGGCGACGACCAGGGCGGGAACAGCCAGGGCGGCGGCCGGAACAACCAGCAGGGCGGCGGCGGCCGGAACAACAACCAGCAGGACGACGGCTACGACGACGACGGCGGCGGCCGCCGCGGGCGCCGGGGCCGTTACCGCGACCGCCGTGGGCGTCGCGGGCGCGACGAGCAGGGCTTCGGCAACGAGCCGCAGATCTCCGAGGACGACGTCCTGATCCCCGTCGCGGGCATCCTCGACATCCTCGACAACTACGCCTTCATCCGTACGTCGGGCTACCTGCCGGGTCCCAATGACGTCTACGTCTCCCTGGCCCAGGTCCGCAAGAACGGCCTGCGCAAGGGTGACCACGTCACCGGTGCCGTGCGGCAGCCGAAGGAGGGGGAGCGCCGCGAGAAGTTCAACGCGCTCGTCCGCCTCGACTCGGCGAACGGCATGGCGGCCGAATCCGGCCGCGGGCGCCCGGAGTTCAACAAGCTGACGCCGCTCTACCCGCAGGACCGCCTCCGCCTGGAGACGGACCCGGGCGTGCTGACGACGCGGATCATCGACCTCGTCGCGCCGATCGGCAAGGGCCAGCGTGGCCTGATCGTGGCCCCGCCGAAGACCGGCAAGACCATGATCCTGCAGTCGATCGCGAACGCGATCACGGTGAACAACCCCGAGTGCCACCTGATGGTCGTCCTCGTCGACGAGCGTCCGGAAGAGGTCACCGACATGCAGCGGTCGGTGAAGGGCGAGGTCATCTCCTCGACCTTCGACCGTCCGGCCGAGGACCACACCACGGTCGCCGAGCTCGCCATCGAGCGCGCCAAGCGCCTCGTGGAGCTGGGTCACGACGTCGTCGTGCTGCTCGACTCGATCACCCGCCTGGGCCGCGCGTACAACCTCGCGGCGCCGGCCTCGGGCCGCATCCTGTCCGGTGGTGTCGACTCGACCGCCCTGTACCCGCCGAAGCGCTTCTTCGGTGCGGCCCGCAACATCGAGGACGGCGGCTCGCTGACCATCCTCGCCACCGCCCTGGTGGACACCGGGTCCCGCATGGACGAGGTCATCTTCGAGGAGTTCAAGGGCACCGGCAACGCCGAGCTCAAGCTCGACCGCAAGCTCGCGGACAAGCGCATCTTCCCGGCGGTGGACGTCGACGCGTCCGGTACCCGTAAGGAAGAGATCCTGCTCGGCAGCGACGAGCTGGCGATCACCTGGAAGCTGCGCCGCGTGCTGCACGCGCTCGACCAGCAGCAGGCGATCGAGCTGCTGCTCGACAAGATGAAGCAGACGAAGTCCAACGCGGAGTTCCTGCTGCAGATCCAGAAGACGACGCCGACGCCGGGCAACGGCAACGACTGACGCTTCACCGGGTTTCCAGGGGCTGGGCCCCGCCGCTTCGTGCGGCGGGGCCCAGCCCTTTTCCGCGGCCCGGACGGCCTGGTCCGGACGTTTCGGGGCACTCGGGGACCGGAGACCTTCACCACACGTATAAGGATCTGTGCCCTCTGTGAAGCATGCGGCACATGGGCGTGAAAGTGCAGGTGAGAGGGTTGCGGGCCGTTGCTCCCGCTACGTACCGTCGCTCCTCCGTCCCAGAATGCGCACACGTGTTTGTGCAACCCTTCTTGGCGGTCCGCCGTCACACCGAGTGAACGAAGAAGCGGACCGAAGGATCAGAAGCAGACGAACCTGCGAGGAGTTATGCCGGAACGTGACAGCAAGCCCGGGCGCCACCGCGGCGCCAAGGGCAGCCGCCGCAAACCGCGCAGTGGGCGCAGCAAGGCGCTGCGTATCGCGGCGTGGAGTGCCGCGGGCGTCGTCGTCCTCGGTGGAACCGGCTTGGGGTACGTCTACTTCCAGCTCAACGGCAACATCAAGAGCGTCGACATCAACTCGCAGCTGGGCACCGACCGTCCGCAGGACGTGGACAACGGCTCGCAGGACATCCTCGTCCTCGGCTCCGACACCCGGGCCGGCGACAACGAGAAGGTCGGCGGCGGCGCCGACGAGGGCTCGGCGCGCTCCGACACCGCGATGGTCGTGCACATCTACAAGGGCCACAAGAAGGCGAGCATCGTCTCCATCCCCAGGGACACGCTCATCGACCGGCCCTCGTGCACCGACAAGGACGGCAACGAGTACCCGGCGCAGAACGAGGTCATGTTCAACTCCGCGTACTCGACGGGCGGCGCGGCCTGCGCCGTGAAGACCGTCGAGTCCCAGAGCGGAATCCGCATGGACCACTACGTGGAGGTCGACTTCAGCGGCTTCCAGCGGCTGATCGACGACCTCGGGGGCGTCAAGGTCACCACCACGAAGGCGATCAACGACCCCGACAGCCATCTGAACCTCGACGCCGGCACGCACAAGCTCAGCGGCGAGCAGTCCCTCGGCCTCGTCCGCACCCGGCACGGCGTCGGCGACGGCAGCGACCTGGGGCGCATCCAGCTCCAGCAGTCGTTCATGAAGGCCCTGATGGACCAGATCAAGAGCGTCGGCGTCTTCACCAGCCCGAGCAAGCTGTACGCACTCGCGAACACCGCCACGAAGACGGTGACCACGGACTCGCAGCTGGCCTCGGTCAAGGACCTGACCTCGTTCGCGAACGGGCTCAAGGGCATCGGCTCCGGCGACATGAACATGGTGACGCTGCCGGTGAAGTACGACCCGTACGACGCCAACCGCGTGCTGCTCGACGAGACCAACGCGGACAAGGTCTGGAAGGCCCTCAAGAGCGACAAGCCGGTCCCGAAGTCGGCCACGAAGGACTCCGCGAAGGGCTCCGCCGACAGCGTCGTGAAGTAGCCGCGACCCCCTCGGGGAGGGCCGGGAATACTTCCGGGCCCTCCTCCGTTTTGGGGGATACGGCCAGTCCTGGCAGACTGGTACGTCGGCCCCGGTTCACGCTCCCGCATCCCGCGTCAGCGACCCGGCGCCCTCCCGAACCTAGGAGACACCTTGAAGCGCGACATCCACCCCGAGTACGTCGAGACGCAGGTCTCCTGCACCTGCGGCGCGTCGTTCACCACCCGTAGCACGATCCCGTCCGGCACCGTCCGTGCCGAGGTCTGCTCCGAGTGCCACCCGTTCTACACGGGCAAGCAGAAGATCCTCGACACCGGTGGCCGTGTGGCCCGCTTCGAGGCCCGCTTCGGCAAGGCTGCCGCTGCCAACAAGTAGCGAAGCTCAAGCGCCGGTCCACGGTGCCCCTGTTTCTGCGGGGGCACCGGGACCGGCGCTTTGCGGTGCAGCCCCCTTTTCGAACCCGTAACTGCAGGAGCCGGAGATGTTCGAGGCCGTCGAGGAACTGATCGGTGAGCACGCCGATCTGGAGCAGAAGCTCGCGGACCCCTCGGTCCACGCCGACCAGGCCAACGCGCGCAAGCTCAACAAGCGCTACGCCGAGCTGACCCCGATCGTCGCCACGTACCGCTCCTGGAAGCAGACCGGGGACGACATCGAGACGGCGAAGGAGTTCGCCGCCGACGACCCGGACTTCGCGGCCGAGGTCAAGGAACTGGAGCAGCAGCGCGAGGAGATCACCGAGAAGCTGCGGCTCCTCCTGGTCCCGCGCGACCCGTCCGACGACAAGGACGTGATCCTCGAGATCAAGGCCGGCGCCGGCGGTGACGAGTCCGCGCTGTTCGCGGGCGACCTGCTGCGCATGTACCTGCGCTACGCGGAGCGCATCGGCTGGAAGACCGAGATCATCGACTCCACCGAGTCCGAGCTGGGCGGCTACAAGGACGTCCAGGTCGCCGTGAAGACCAAGGGCGGGAACGGCGCGACCGAGCCCGGCCAGGGTGTCTGGGCCCGCCTCAAGTACGAGGGCGGCGTGCACCGCGTGCAGCGGGTGCCGTCGACCGAGTCGCAGGGCCGCATCCACACCTCCGCCGCCGGCGTGCTCGTCACGCCCGAGGCCGAGGAGGTCGACGTCGAGATCCACGCGAACGATCTGCGCATCGACGTGTACCGCTCCTCGGGCCCCGGCGGGCAGTCCGTCAACACGACCGACTCCGCCGTCCGGATCACGCACATCCCCACCGGCGTCGTGGCTTCCTGCCAGAACGAGAAGTCCCAGCTGCAGAACAAGGAGCAGGCGATGCGTATCCTGCGCTCCAGGCTCCTTGCCGCGGCGCAGGAGAAGGCCGAGGCCGAGGCGGCCGACGCCCGTCGCAGCCAGGTCCGCACCGTCGACCGCTCCGAGAAGATCCGTACGTACAACTTCCCGGAGAACCGCATCTCGGACCATCGTGTGGGCTTCAAGGCCTACAACCTGGACCAGGTGCTCGACGGCGATCTCGACTCCGTGATCCAGGCGTGCGTCGACGCGGACTCGGCCGCCAAGCTCGCCGCCGCGTAACACCGCACAGCCCGCCCGTACGACAGCTCAGCCCGGAGGACCAGCGTGCAGCAACATTTTGGGGGGCGACCCCCAAACCCCCGCAGCGTGCTGCTCGCGGAAGTGGCCCAGGCCACTCAGCGGCTCGCCGACGCCGGCGTGCCCTCGCCGCGCAATGACGCGGAGGAGCTCGCCGCCTACGTGCACGGGGTCAAGCGGGGCGAGCTGCACTCGGTCAAGGACGTGGACTTCGACGCCCGGTACTGGGAGGCGATCGCGCGCCGCGAGGCCCGCGAACCGCTCCAGCACATCACCGGGCACGCCTACTTCCGCTATCTGGAGCTCCAGGTCGGTCCCGGCGTCTTCGTGCCGCGCCCGGAGACCGAGTCGGTCGTCGGCTGGGCCATAGACGCCGTGCGCGCGATGGACGTCGTCGAGCCGCTGATCGTCGATCTGTGCTCGGGATCCGGCGCCATCGCGCTCGCGCTCGCCCAGGAGGTGCCGCGCTCGCGCGTGCACGCCGTGGAGCTGTCCGAGGACGCGCTCAAGTGGACGCGCAAGAACGTCGAGGGGTCCAGGGTCGACCTGCGCCAGGGCGACGCCCTGACGGCCTTTCCCGACCTCGACGGCCAGGTCGATCTGGTGATCTCGAACCCGCCGTACATCCCGCTCACCGAGTGGGAGTACGTCGCCCCCGAGGCCCGTGACTACGACCCGGACCTCGCCCTGTTCTCCGGCGAGGACGGACTCGACCTGATCCGTGGCATCGAGCGCACCGCCCACCGGCTGCTGCGCCCCGGCGGCATCGTCGTCATCGAGCACGCGGACACGCAGGGCGGCCAGGTGCCGTGGATCTTCACCGAGGAGCGGGGCTGGGCGGACGCCGCCGACCACCCCGACCTCAACAACCGCCCGAGGTTCGCGACGGCCCGCAAGGCGTTGCCGTGACCGACGCGTTGTCCGTTGAGTTTGACGAATTCGAGCAGTTCGCAGAGCAGGAGGCCCGCTAGATGGCACGGCGTTACGACACGAACGACGCAGTCGACCGCGCTACCGGTCTGCGTGAAGCCGCCTCCGCAGTCCGCCGCGGCGAGCTGGTCGTGCTGCCCACCGACACCGTGTACGGCATCGGTGCCGACGCCTTCACGCCCGAGGCGGTCGGTGACCTCCTGGAGGCGAAGGGCCGCGGGCGCAACATGCCGACGCCGGTCGTCATCCCCTCGCCGAACACGCTGCACGGGCTCGTCACGGACTTCTCCGAGATGGCCTGGGAACTGGTCGACGCGTTCTGGCCGGGCGGCCTGACCCTCGTCGCCAAGCAGCAGCCGTCGCTCCAGTGGGACCTCGGCAACACCCGCGGCACCGTCGCGATCCGGATGCCGCTGCACCCCGTCGCCATCGAACTGCTCACCGAGGTCGGCCCGATGGCGCTGTCCTCGGCCAACCTGACCGGGCACCCGGCCCCCGAGGACTGCGACGCCGCGCAGGAGATGCTCGGCGACTCCGTCTCCGTCTACCTCGACGGCGGGCCGACCCCCGGCAACATCCCGTCCTCCATCGTCGACGTCACCGGCAAGGTCCCGGTCCTGCTGCGCGAGGGCGCGCTGACCGCGGACGAGCTGCGCAAGGTCGTACCCGACCTCGAGGTGGCGAATTGACAGCCCCTGAGACGGGGCGTGGCATAGGCAACGGGTACGTACGCACGCCGGCACTCCCCGGCGACACCTTCCGCATCCTCCACGTCAGCACCGGCAATGTGTGCCGCTCGCCGATCACCGAGCGGCTGACCAGGCATGCCCTCGCGGACCGGCTCGGCGCGCCGCTCGCCGGCGGTCTCGTCGTGGAGAGCGCGGGCACCTGGGGCCACGAGGGCGCGCCCATGGAGGCCAATGCGGAAACGGTCCTGGCCGACTTCGGCGCGGACGCCTCCGGCTTCGTCGGCCGTGAGCTCCTCGACGACCACGTCATAAGGGCCGACCTGGTCCTGACCGCGACCCGCGACCACCGCGCGCAGGTCATCTCCATGGGCCACAGCGCGGGCCTGCGCACGTTCACGCTGAAGGAGTTCACGCGGCTCGTGCAGGCCATAGACCCCGCCACGCTCCCGGACCCCGTGGAGTCCGGCGTGGTGGAGCGCGCCCGCTCCCTGGTCCGCGCGGCGGCCGCGCTGCGCGGCTGGCTGCTCGCCCCGTCGATGGAGGCGGACGAGGTCTACGACCCGTACGGCGCACCCCTCCCGTTCTTCCAGTCGGTGGGCGGCGAGATCAACGAGGCCCTGGACCCGGTGGTGACGGCCCTGACGGGCGTCCGTAAATAAGCCCCTGCGGCGATTGAGCAGCGGGGTCCGGGGCGGAGCCCCGTGACGTGAGCACGGGCGGCCGCAACCGCGCGGATCTACATTGGAAGGCACCAACCTCCCCGACGCGAGGCCCGGAGCCGACCATGCCGGTGATGACAGAACCCGCAGCCACAGCATCGCTTGCGCGGCAAGACCCCGAACTGGCCGAGATCCTCCTCGGGGAGGCCGCCCGCCAGGCGGACTCCCTCCAGCTCATCGCCGCGGAGAACTTCACGTCGCCCGCGGTCCTCGCCGCCCTCGGCTCCCCGCTCGCCAACAAGTACGCGGAGGGCTACCCCGGCGCCCGCCACCACGGCGGCTGCGAACTCGTCGACGTCGCCGAACGCCTCGCCATCGACCGGGCGAAGGCCCTCTTCGGCGCCGAACACGTCAACGTACAGGCGCACAGCGGCTCTTCGGCCGTCCTCGCCGCGTACGCCGTCCTGCTGAAGCCCGGCGACACCGTCCTCGCGATGGGCCTGCCGTCCGGCGGCCACCTCACGCACGGTTCCCCGGCCAACTTCTCGGGCCGCTGGTTCGACTTCGTCCCCTACGGAGTCGACGCGGAGAGCGGGCTCATCGACTACGAGCAGGTCCGCGCGGCGGCCCGCGCCCACCGCCCCAAGGCGATCGTCTGTGGCTCGATCTCGTACCCCCGGCACATCGACTACGCCGCCTTCCGGGAGATCGCCGACGACGTGGGCGCCCACCTCATCGCCGACGCCGCGCACCCCATCGGCCTGGTCGCCGGGGGAGCGGCTCCGAACCCGGTCCCGTACGCCGACATCGTCTGCGCCACCACGCACAAGGTGCTGCGCGGGCCGCGCGGCGGGATGCTGCTGTGCTCCGCCGAGCTGGCCGACCGCGTCGACCGGGCCGTCTTCCCCTTCACCCAGGGCGGCGCCCAGATGCACACGATCGCCGCGAAGGCCGTCGCGTTCGGAGAGGCGGCCGGGCCGGCCTTCACCGCGTACGCCCACCAGGTCGTGGCCAACGCGCGACTCCTCGCGGGGGCCGTCGAGGCGGAGGGCCTCGGCGTCACCACCGGCGGCACCGACACCCATCTGCTCACCCTCGACCCGGCCCCGCTCGGCGTCGCGGGCACGGTGGCGCGCGGCCGGCTCGCCTCCGCGGGCATGATCCTCGACACATGTGCCCTGCCCCATGAGGGCGGCCGCGGCCTGCGCCTGGGCACCGCCGCCGTCACCACGCAGGGCATGGGTGAACGAGAGATGGCCCGCATCGCGGTGCTCCTGTCGGGTGTCGTACGCGACGTTCTCGACGTCCGCACGGTCCGGGAAGAGGTGCGCGAACTGGCCGGAAGATTCCCCCCGTACCCCGCCCAGAACGGGGTAGGCGCCTCGTAGGACACCCCTCGCGACGCACCAGGTACGTCTCTGGAACCGTCAGCCGTGCAACCATCGTCGCTACCCGGAAGTCCCCAACCCTAAGCACGCGAGACTAGGGTGTGGGGCTGAGATGGCCAGCGATACCTGTGGGGAAGCCCGTGCGTGAATACCTGCTGACGCTCTGCATCACGGCCGCGGTGACCTATCTGCTCACAGGCCCGGTGCGGAAGTTCGCGATCGTGGCCGGCGCCATGCCGGAGATCCGTGCACGTGACGTGCACCGGGAGCCCACGCCGCGGCTCGGCGGTATCGCCATGTTCTTCGGCCTGTGCGCGGGCCTGCTCGTCGCCGATCACCTGACCAACCTGGACAAGGTCTTCGAGTCCTCGAACGAACCGCGGGCGCTGCTCTCCGGAGCGGCCCTCATCTGGCTGATCGGCGTCCTGGACGACAAGTTCGAGATCGACGCCCTGATCAAGCTCGGCGGCCAGATGATCGCCGCGGGCGTCATGGTCATGCAGGGCCTGACGATCCTGTGGCTGCCGATCCCGGGCGTGGGGACCGTGTCCCTCACCCAGTGGCAGGGCACGCTGCTCACCGTCGCGCTCGTCGTGATCACCATCAACGCCGTGAACTTCGTCGACGGCCTCGACGGCCTCGCGGCGGGCATGGTGTGCATCGCCGCCGCGGCGTTCTTCCTGTACGCGTACCGGATCTGGTACGGCTACGGCATCGAGTCCGCGGCCCCGGCCACGCTGTTCGCGGCGATCCTGATGGGCATGTGTCTGGGCTTCCTGCCGCACAACATCCATCCGGCGAGAATCTTCATGGGCGACTCGGGCTCCATGCTCATCGGCCTGGTCCTCGCGGCCGGGGCGATCTCCATCACCGGTCAGGTCGACCCGGACGCGCTCCGGCTGAACCTCGGCGGCTCGACCCGTGACACCACGCACGCGATGCTCCCGGTCTTCATTCCGCTGCTGATGCCGCTGACGATCATCGCGATCCCGTTCGCCGACCTCGTCCTCGCGATCGTGCGCCGCACCTGGAACGGGCAGTCGCCGTTCGCCGCGGACCGCGGGCATCTGCACCACCGGCTCCTGGAGATCGGCCACTCGCACTCCCGCGCGGTGCTGATCATGTACTTCTGGTCGGGCCTCATCGCCTTCGGCGCGGTCGCCTACTCCGTGCACTCCGCGTCCGGGATGTGGGTCATGCTCACGATCGTGGCGCTGAGCTTCGTCGGGCTCGTCATGCTGCTGCTGCCGCGCTTCACGCCGCACGCGCCGCGCTGGGCGCAGCACTTGGTCCCGCCGCGCTACCGGCGGCCTGCGCAGGCCGCAGTGGGGGACGGGGCGGCAGAGGGCTCTGGGGGCTCCGGGAGTCCTGAGGGTTCCGAGGGCTCCGAGGGCGAACCGGACCGCGGCAGGATCCCCGCGGGGGTCAACGGGGCGACGGCGATCGGCGGCCGTTCGCGCTTCACGGATCGGCGTAAGGCCGGAACGTCACGTTGACGCGACGAGCCCGGTGCCCGAAATGAGTCCAATACCAGACTTGTTGGCCTTCTGCATGCACAGACGCGCAGGATCCCCCTCACGTGTGACGGTTGGCACACCATCTAGGTAAAGACCGCATCAAATAGTTTGTGATACCGTTCACGAAGCCGGGGGAAGGACCGAAAGGCCGTAGTGCGACGGCCATTTGGCCCGAATCGGACTGCTGAATCCCCGGACTACGCTCGTCCATGACGACACCTGCCCCACACCAGTAAGCGGAGTTGCCGCCATGCCGTCCAATGACGCACGGACCCTTCTTCACACCGTCGTACCCACCGCCGCCGCAGGCGTGATTGCCGCGGTGATCAGTGGTGTGGTTGCGGGGGGCAAGGGGGCCATCGGTGCGCTGGTCGGTGCTCTTGTGGTGATCGTGTTCATGGGCCTCGGGCAGGTCGTGCTGATTCGCACGGCAAAATCGCTTCCGCAGCTGTTCCAGGCGATGGGGCTGATGCTCTACGTCGCCCAGCTGCTGCTGCTCATGATCTTCGTGGCCATTTTCAAGGACACGACTCTCTTCAATCCCAAGACCTTTGCCGTCTCTCTGGTCGTCTCGACCGTCGTGTGGATGGCAGCCCAGGCCCGCGCGCACATGAAGGCCAAGGTTTTCTATATCGATCCCGAGGCGGCGCCCGGTTCCAAGGGGACCGGGACCACTGAGAAAGCCGAGAAGACCGGGTCGTCATCGTGAGAGGTAGGGCCGGGATAAACGCCCGTTCGTCGGGCTGCTATCGTCCGGTGCCAACTGCGGCATCGCCGGCGCGGGCACGAGAGCTGACGCCTGCACGATCGCGAGGCTCACTGCCTGCCCGCCGCCCCCACGCCCGAAACACCAGACCGGTGCCGATCCGCGGCTGCACGCCGCACCGACACAACGAGGTTGCCGTACTTATGCGTCACGCCGAAGGAGCCCGCGGTGAGTGCTGACACGACCCAGCTCGCCTTTGACTGGAGCTGTCGGATCATGTCCGACAACGGATGCGGCTTCCCGGCGCCGGGCCTGCACTCCTTCCTGTTCGAACCGATTGCCGACTTCGGCTGGTTCTACTTCAACAAGGTGATGCTGCTCGCCCTGCTCACCACGATCGTCATCTGCGTCTTCTTCTTCTTCGCGTTCGGCCGCTCCAAGGTCGTCCCCGGGAAGATCCAGATGATCGGTGAGGCCGGCTACGACTTCGTCCGCCGCAACGTCGTCTACGAGACGCTCGGCAAGAAGGAGGGCGAGAAGTACGTACCGGTCATGGTCTCGCTGTTCTTCTTCATCTGGATCATGAACGTCTGGTCGGTCATTCCGCTCGCCCAGTTCCCGGTCTCGTCGGTCATCGCCTACCCGGCAATCCTGGCGGCGATCGTCTACCTGATCTGGGTGCCGCTGACCTTCAAGCGCCACGGTTTCGTGGGTGGTTGGAAGAACATCACCGGCTACGACCCGTCGCTCGGGCCGATCAAGTGGCTGGTCTCGTTCATCGAGTTCTTCTCGAACCTGCTGGTCCGCCCGTTCACGCACGCGGTCCGACTCTTCGCGAACATGTTCGCGGGTCACCTGATGCTGGTGATGTTCACCGTCGCCTCCTGGTACCTGCTGAACAGCTGGATGATCCCGGCCGCGGGCGTCTCCTTCGTCATGACGATCGCGATGATCCTCTTCGAGCTTTTCGTTCAGGCCGTTCAGGCGTACGTCTTCGTCCTCCTGGCCTGCACGTACATTCAGGGCGCTCTCGCCGAGCACCACTGAGCCCCACCCCGCCCAACCACCCCAGGTCGTCCGGTGGACAACCCCCACCGGTTCGTAAAGAAAAGGAAGTAACGGCATGTCCGCGTCCATCGAACTCGCCGCTGGCGTCTCCGGCTCCCTCGGTTCCATCGGTTACGGTCTCGCCGCGATCGGCCCCGGCATCGGCGTCGGCATCGTCTTCGGCAACGGCACCCAGGCGCTGGCCCGCCAGCCCGAGGCCGCCGGCCTGATCCGCGCCAACCAGATCCTCGGCTTCGCCTTCTGTGAGGCGCTCGCCCTGATCGGCATCGTTATGCCGTTCGTGTTCGGTCAGTAATCACCGCGTACTGACTGACACTTTCGACGAAAGGCACTGATGTGATCGCCAACCTGGTACAGCTGGCGGCCGAGGAGGAGATGAACCCTCTCCTCCCGCCCGGTCCCGAGCTGCTCATTGGCACCCTTGCCTTCGCCATCGTCTTCTTCGTCTTCGCCAAGAAGCTCCTTCCGCGCATCAACAAGACGCTGGAAGAGCGCCACGCGCAGATCGAAGGTGGCATCGAGAAGGCTGAGGCCCTGCAGACCGAGGCCCAGAGCGTGCTCGAGCAGTACAAGGCTCAGCTCGCCGAGGCCCGGCACGAGGCCGCGCGGCTGCGCCAGGAGGCGCAGGAGCAGGGTGCCTCGCTCATCGCCGAGATGCGTGCGGAAGGCCAGCGGCAGCGTGAGGAAATCATCGCCGCCGGTCACTCGCAGATCGAGGCCGACCGCAAGGCCGCCGCTCAGGCGCTGCGTCAGGACGTGGGCCTGCTGGCCACCGACCTGGCCGGCAAGCTGGTCGGCGAGTCCCTCGAGGACTCCGCCCGGCAGTCGCGCACGATCGACCGCTTCCTCGACGAGCTCGAAGAGAAGGCAGAGGCTGCACGATGACCGCCCACGGAGCGAGCCGCGAGGCACTGGCCGCCGCGCGTGAGCGTCTGGACGCGCTGACCGACAACACCTCGGTCGACGCCAAGGCGCTCGCCGGCGACCTGGCCTCGGTGACCGCGCTGCTCGACCGCGAGGTCAGCCTGCGGCGGGTCCTGACCGACCCGGCGCAGGCCGGTGAGGCCAAGGCCGAGCTCGCGAGCCGCCTGCTCGGCGGCCAGATCAGCGGCGAGGCCGCCGACCTGGTCTCGGGCCTGGTCCGCTCCCGGTGGTCGGCCTCCCGCGACCTGGTCGACTCCCTCGAGGAGCTGGCCAACACCGCGGACCTGACCGCGGCGCAGGAGAACGGTGACCTCGACGACGTCGAGGACGAGCTGTTCCGGTTCGACCGGATCGTCTCCTCCAACACCGAGCTGCGCGCCGCGCTCACCGACAAGTCGGCATCGGGCCAGGCCAAGGCCGAGCTCGTGAAGCGGCTGCTCGACGGTCGGGCCAAGCCCACCACCGAGCGGATCGTCGGCCGTCTTGTGACCGCGCCGCGTGGACGTAGCCTGGAAGCGGGACTCGAGTCCCTCTCCAAGCTCGCCGCGGAGCGTCGCGAGCGCATGGTGGCGGTCGTCACCACGGCGGTCCCGCTGAGCGACGCGCAGAAGCGGCGCCTGGGTGCGTCCCTCGCGAAGCTCTACGGCCGCGACATGCACCTGAACCTGGACGTGGACCCCGAGGTCCTCGGCGGGATCAAGGTGCAGGTGGGCGACGAGGTCATCAACGGCTCCATCGCGGACCGCATCGAGGAGGCCGGCCGCCGCATGGCCGGCTGACCGCAACACCTCAACACGTACGACTACGGCCCTAGTTGGGCCGTGCAGAGGATTCCTGGGGGCTGACCCCAGACCCCCCAAGAACACTTCGGGCCCAACAAGGAGAGCAGGGAACCCAGATGGCGGAGCTCACGATCCGGCCGGAGGAGATCCGGGACGCGCTGGAGAACTTTGTCCAGGCGTACAAGCCGGACGCGGCCTCGCGCGAGGAGGTCGGTACGGTCACCCTTGCCGGCGACGGCATCGCGAAGGTCGAGGGTCTCCCCTCGGCCATGGCCAACGAACTGCTGAAGTTCGAGGACGGCACGCTCGGCCTCGCGCTCAACCTGGAAGAGCGCGAGATCGGCGCCATCGTCCTCGGTGAGTTCAGCGGCGTCGAGGAGGGCCAGCCGGTCACGCGTACCGGTGAGGTCCTGTCCGTCGGTGTCGGCGAGGGCTACCTCGGCCGCGTTGTCGACCCGCTCGGCAACCCGATCGACGGTCTCGGCGAGATCGAGACCAGCGGTCGTCGCGCCCTTGAGCTGCAGGCCCCCACGGTCATGCAGCGCAAGTCGGTGCACGAGCCGATGGAGACCGGCTACAAGGCCGTCGACGCGATGACCCCCGTCGGCCGTGGTCAGCGTCAGCTGATCATTGGTGACCGCCAGACCGGCAAGACCGCCCTGGCTGTCGACACGATCATCAACCAGCGTGACAACTGGCGCACCGGCGACCCGAACAAGCAGGTCCGCTGCGTCTACGTCGCCATCGGTCAGAAGGGTTCGACCATCGCCTCCGTGCGTGGCGCCCTCGAAGAGGCCGGCGCGCTGGAGTACACGACCATCGTCGCCGCCCCGGCGTCCGACCCGGCCGGCTTCAAGTACCTGGCGCCGTACACCGGCTCGGCCATCGGCCAGCAGTGGATGTACGAGGGCAAGCACGTCCTCATCATCTTCGACGACCTCTCGAAGCAGGCCGACGCCTACCGCGCCGTGTCCCTGCTGCTCCGCCGCCCGCCGGGGCGCGAGGCCTACCCGGGTGACGTCTTCTACGTGCACTCCCGTCTGCTCGAGCGCTGCGCGAAGCTCTCGGACGAGATGGGCGCCGGCTCGATGACGGGTCTCCCGATCGTCGAGACGAAGGCGAACGACGTGTCGGCGTTCATTCCGACCAACGTCATCTCCATCACCGACGGCCAGTGCTTCCTGGAGTCCGACCTGTTCAACGCCGGCCAGCGTCCGGCCCTGAACGTCGGTATCTCGGTCTCCCGTGTGGGTGGTTCCGCCCAGCACAAGGCCATGAAGCAGGTCTCCGGCCGGCTCCGTCTCGACCTGGCCCAGTACCGCGAGCTGGAGGCGTTCGCCGCCTTCGGTTCCGACCTGGACGCCGCGTCGAAGTCGCAGCTGGAGCGCGGTCAGCGTCTGGTCGAGCTGCTGAAGCAGGCTCAGTACCAGCCGATGGCCACCGAGGACCAGGTCGTCTCCGTCTGGGCCGGTACCAACGGCAAGATGGACGAGGTGCCGGTCTCCGACATCCGCCGCTTCGAGAAGGAGCTCCTTGAGCACCTGCACCGCAAGGAGCAGGGCCTCATGACCTCCATCAAGGAGGGCGGGAAGATGTCGAACGACACCATCCAGGCCATCGACGACGCCGTCGCCGAGTTCAAGAAGCAGTTCGAGACCTCGGACGGGAAGCTTCTCGGCGAGGACGCTCCGGCCGCCGCCGGTAAGTGACGACGGAAGGGACCTGACTCATGGGAGCCCAGCTCCGGGTCTACAAGCGTCGCATCCGATCCGTCACCGCGACCAAGAAGATCACCAAGGCGATGGAGATGATCGCCGCCTCGCGTGTCGTCAAGGCACAGCGCAAGGTGGCGGCCTCCACGCCCTACGCGACCGAGCTCACGCGCGCGGTCACGGCGGTGGGGACGGGGTCGACCACAAAGCACCCGCTGACGACCGAGCCCGAGACGGCGACCCGCTCCGCGGTGCTGCTGCTCACGAGCGACCGCGGTCTGGCCGGTGCCTTCAACTCGAACGCGATCAAGGCCGCGGAGCAGCTCACCGAGCGGCTCCGGGCCGAGGGCAAGGAGGTCGACACGTACATCGTCGGCCGCCGTGGTCTCGCGCACTACAACTTCCGCGAGCGCAAGGTCGTGGAGTCGTGGGCGGGCTTCACGGACGAGCCCTCGTATGCGGACGCCAAGAAGGTCGCGGCTCCGCTGATCGAGGCCATCGAGAAGGAGACGGCGGAGGGCGGCGTGGACGAGCTCCACATCGTCTACACCGAGTTCGTCTCGATGATGACGCAGACGGCCGTCGACGGCCGGCTGCTGCCGCTCAGCCTCGAGGAGGTGGCGGAGGAGTCGAAGGCGTCCGGCAAGGGCGACGAGATCCTTCCGCTGTACGACTTCGAGCCGTCGGCGGAGGACGTCCTCGACGCCCTCCTGCCGCGCTACGTCGAGAGCCGGATCTACAACGCGCTGCTCCAGTCGGCTGCTTCCAAGCACGCCGCCACGCGCCGCGCGATGAAGTCGGCGACCGACAACGCGGGAGACCTGATCAATAACCTCTCGCGACTTGCCAACGCGGCCCGCCAGGCCGAAATCACCCAGGAAATCAGCGAGATCGTCGGTGGCGCCAGCGCCCTGGCCGACGCGAACGCGGGGAGTGACAAGTAATGACGACCACTGTTGAGACCGCGACGGCCACGGGCCGCGTCGCCCGGGTCATCGGCCCGGTCGTCGACGTGGAGTTCCCCGTCGACGCGATGCCGGACATCTACAACGCCCTGCACGTCGAGGTCAACGACCCGGCCAAGGACGGCGAGAAGAAGACCCTGACGCTCGAGGTCGCCCAGCACCTCGGTGACGGCCTGGTCCGCGCCATCTCCATGCAGCCCACCGACGGCCTGGTCCGCCAGGCCCCGGTCGTGAACACCGGCGCCTCCATCACGGTGCCCGTCGGCGACTTCACCAAGGGCAAGGTGTTCAACACCCTCGGCGAGGTCCTGAACACCGACGAGCAGTACACGGGCGAGCGCTGGGGCATCCACCGCAAGGCCCCGAACTTCGACGAGCTCGAGTCGAAGACCGAGATGTTCGAGACCGGCATCAAGGTCGTCGACCTTCTCACCCCGTACGTCAAGGGTGGAAAGATCGGCCTGTTCGGTGGTGCCGGCGTCGGCAAGACGGTGCTCATCCAGGAGATGATCTACCGCGTCGCCAACAACCACGACGGTGTCTCCGTGTTCGCCGGTGTCGGCGAGCGCACCCGTGAGGGCAACGACCTCATCGAGGAGATGGCCGAGTCCGGCGTCATCGACAAGACCGCGCTGGTCTTCGGTCAGATGGACGAGCCGCCGGGCACCCGTCTGCGCGTGGCCCTCGCGGGTCTGACCATGGCGGAGTACTTCCGCGATGTGCAGAAGCAGGACGTGCTGTTCTTCATCGACAACATCTTCCGCTTCACGCAGGCCGGTTCCGAGGTCTCGACCCTGCTGGGTCGCATGCCCTCGGCCGTGGGTTACCAGCCGAACCTCGCCGACGAGATGGGCCTCCTCCAGGAGCGCATCACCTCGACGCGTGGTCACTCGATCACGTCCATGCAGGCCATTTACGTGCCCGCGGACGACCTGACCGACCCGGCCCCGGCGACCACGTTCGCCCACCTCGACGCGACGACGGTGCTTTCCCGTCCGATCTCCGAGAAGGGCATCTACCCGGCCGTGGACCCGCTGGACTCCACGTCCCGCATCCTGGACCCCCGCTACATCGCGGCGGACCACTACAACACCGCCATGCGCGTCAAGACGGTGCTGCAGAAGTACAAGGACCTCCAGGACATCATCGCGATCCTCGGTATCGACGAGCTGGGCGAGGAGGACAAGCTCACCGTCCACCGTGCCCGTCGCGTGGAGCGCTTCCTGTCCCAGAACACCCACGTCGCCAAGCAGTTCACCGGCGTCGACGGGTCGGACGTCCCGCTGGACGAGTCGATCACCGCGTTCAACGCGATCATCGACGGCGAGTACGACCACTTCCCGGAGCAGGCGTTCTTCCTGTGCGGTGGCATTGAGGACCTCAAGGCCAACGCCAAGGAGCTCGGCGTCTCCTGAGCCCTGTAGCTCAAGGGAGGGTCGGGGGTATGTCCCGGCCCTCCCGTCACGCCCACTAGACTTTGAACCGACACCCGGCAGCGAGTGCCGCCGGGTGGTGACCCGAGGAGCCCACCTTGGCTGCTGAGCTGCACGTCGAGCTCGTCGCCGCGGACCGCAGTGTCTGGTCCGGCGAGGCCACCCTGGTCGTCGCGCGTACCACGTCCGGCGACATCGGCGTCATGCCCGGTCACCAGCCGCTGCTCGGTGTGCTGGAGTCGGGCCCCGTGACGATCCGTACGACGGACGGGGGAACGATCGTGGCGGCTGTCCACGGCGGTTTCATCTCGTTCGCCGACAACAAGCTGTCCCTGCTGGCCGAGATCGCCGAGCTTTCGGACGAGATCGACGCCCAGCGGGCGGAGCGGGCGCTGGAGCGCGCGAAGTCGGACGCCGACGCGTCCGCCGAGCGTCGCGCAGACGTGCGACTCCGTACGGTGGCGGCGCGCTGAATCCAGCGAGCCACATGATGTACCTCAGCCGCGGCCCAGGCCGGAGATAATCTCCGGACCGGGTCGCGGCTGAGGCGATCTACAACTGTTTTGCTGTTCCGTTATCGGTCGAGAAGCGAGGAGGTCGGTGTAGATGGTCCTCGTTCTTGTGCTGTGCGTAGTCGCGGTCGTCGTGCTCGTGGTGGTGGGACTCGTCGCCTTCGGAGTGCGGCGGCGGCTCATCCAGCGCTCCGGCGGTACGTTCGACTGTTCGCTGCGGTGGGACGCGCCGGCGCCCGAAGCGGCGGATGCCTCCGGCAAAGGGTGGGGCTACGGGATCGCCCGTTACAACGGTGACCGGGTCGAGTGGTTCCGCGTCTTCTCGTACGCGCCGCGGCCGAAGCGGATTCTCGAGCGGGCCGCCATCGAGGTCACCGGGCGGCGTGCCCCCGAGGGCGAGGAAGAGCTCGCGCTCCTCTCGGACGCCATCGTCCTCGCGTGTACGCACCGCGGGACCCGCCTCGAGCTGGCCATGAGCGAGGACGCGCTGACCGGTTTCCTGGCGTGGCTGGAGGCGGCGCCTCCCGGCCAGCGGGTCAATGTGGCGTAGGCCCCTGGCGCAGGCATGGAAGAAGCCGGGCCGACGGGGGGCGTTCCCGTGGGCCCGGCTTCGGTATTGAGGGGTTACTTCAGGCCGGAGTTGATGGCCGTGACCAGTTCGCCGTTCGAGGTGTCGCCGGAGAACTCCCAGAAGAAGGCGCCGCCCAGGCCCTGGGACTTGGCCCAGCTCATCTTCGAGCCGATCGTCGCCGGGGTGTCGTAGGACCACCAGTCGGAGCCGCAGTGCGCGTACGCCGTCCCGGCCACCGTGCCGTTCGACGGGCACTTGGTCTTGAGGACCTTGTAGTCCTCGATGCCCTGCTCGTACGTGCCGGCCGCGGGCCCGGTCGCGGTGCCGCCGGGCTCCTTCTGCGTGACGCCCGTCCAGCCGCGGCCGTAGAAGCCGATGCCGAGGAGGAGCTTGGAGGCCGGTACGCCCTGTGCCTTCAGCTTGGCGATGGCGTCGGCGGAGTTGAAGCCCTGCTGCGGGATGCCGGAGTACGAGGTGAGCGGGGAGTGCGGGGCGGTCGGGCCCTTGGCCTCCCAGGCGCCGAAGAAGTCGTAGGTCATGACGTTGTACCAGTCCATGGACTGTGCGGCACCGGCGTAGTCCTGCTTGTCGATCTTGCCGCCGGACGAGGCGTCGGCGGTGATCGCGGCCGTCACCAGATTCTGCGAACCGAATTTCGAACGCAGCGCCGTGGACAGCTTCTTGAGCGCGTCCTGGCCGGACGTGTCACAGGTCAGACCGCATGCGTTCGGGTACTCCCAGTCGATGTCGATGCCGTCGAAGACATCGGCCCAGCGCGGGTCCTCGACCAGCTTGTAGCAGGAGTCGGCGAACGCGGCCGGGTTCTTCGCGGCCTCACCGAAGCCGCCGGACCAGGTCCAGCCGCCGAAGGACCAGAGGATCTTGAGGTTCGGGTTCTTGGCCTTCAGCTGGCGCAGCTGGTTGAAGGCGCCGCGCAGCGGCTGGTCCCAGGTGTCGGCCTGTCCGGAGACGGAGTTGGCGGCCGTGTACGCCATGTCCGTGTCGGCGTAGGCGTCGCCCATGGTGCACTTGCCGCCCTGGACGTTGCCGAAGGCGTAGTTGATGTGGGTGACCTTGGCGGCCGAGCCGGAGGTCTCCAGGTTCTTCGGGTAGTACTGGCGGCCGTAGACGCCCCAGTTGGTGAAGTAGCCCAGGTTGACCTTGTCGCCGGGGCCGGGGCCCGGGTCGGTGCCGCCGCCGGTGGTGCGCACCTTCACGGAGCCGGAGACCGGTCCCGTCTGGTCGGCGGTGTCGCGGGCCTGCACCGTGTACGAGTAGTCGGTGCCGGCCTTCAGCCCCGTGTCGGTGTACGAAGTGCCGGTCACCGTCGCGACCTTGGCGCCGTCGCGCAGCACGTCGTAGTTCTTGACGCCCTTGTCGTCGGTGGCGGCCGACCAGGACAGCTTGGCGGAGGTGTCGGTGATGCCGGAGGCGGTCGGGGTGCCGGGCGCGGAGGGTGCCGCGTCGCCGGGGACGTCGCCGCCGTCGCAGGAGGCGCCGTTGAGCTTGCAGCCGGTGGGGGCGCCGGAGCCGGTGCCGTTGAACCCGAAGGAGACCGAGGCGCCGGGGGCGAGCGTCCCGTTCCAGGAGAGGTTCTTGGCGGTCCAGTGGTCGGCGGAGTTGGTGACGGTCGCGTCCCAGGCCGAGGTGACCTTCGTACCGGACGGGAAGTCCCACTGGACGTTCCACGAACTCACGGTCGTGGTGCCGGAGTTCTTGATGGTCCACTTGCCCTCGAAGCCGCTGCCCCAGTCCTGGGTCTTGGCGTACGTGGCGGTGACGGTGGTGGCCTCGGCGGCGGCGTGGGAGGGGGTGGCGAGGCCGACGAGGGCGGCGGCGGGCAGGGCGAGGGCCGCGAGTGCCGCGGTCGTTCTGCGCCGAAGTCTCTGTCTCGGTACGTCAGTCGGGTGCATCAGGTGCTCCTCGGGAGGTCCGGGGTTCGTCTTGGGGGTGGAACCCTGCGACGCCCATGAGCACCGGAGTGGGGGGTGTGCTCACCGCAGTGCGGCGAGAATAGAAAGGTCTGGACCAGCGGTCAAGGTCTAAACCAATCACGGCTTTCGGCCAAGTTCGCGCGCCAGCACGGCCGCCTGCACCCGGCTGCGCAGGTTCAACTTGCCGAGCAGGCGGCTGACATGGGTCTTTACCGTGGCCTCCGCCATGTCGAGCCGGTCCGCGATCTCCGCGTTGGACAGCCCTTCGCCCAGCCGGTCGAGCACTTCCCGCTCCCGGCGTGTGAGCGACTCCAGCTCCGGTGGCGGGTCGGCCGGTTCGCCGCCGGAGGGCCGCGCGAACTCGGCGATCAGGCGACGCGTGACCGCCGGCGCGATCAGGCCCTCGCCCCGGGCGACCGTGCGGACGGCCTCCAGCAGGTCCCTCGCGTCCGTGTTCTTGAGCAGGAACCCGGCCGCCCCCGCGCGCAGCGCCCCGAACACGTACGCGTCGAGGTCGAAGGTGGTCAGCACGAGGACGTCGGCGAGCCCCTCGGCGACCACCGCGCGCGTGGCCGAAACGCCGTCGAGGCGCGGCATCTGTACGTCCATCAACACCAGGTCGGGCCGCAGCTCCCGGGCCAGCTCCAGGGCCCGCTCGCCGTCCTCCGCCTCGCCGGCGACCTCGATGTCGGGCGCGCTGTTCAGGATGAGCACGAGCCCGGCCCGTACGGCGGACTGGTCCTCGGCGACGAGTACGCGGATCACTCGGTGACTCCTTCCAGGGGGAGGCGGGCGCACACCCGCCAGAACTCGCCGCCCGGGGCGTCGGGCCCCGCCTCGAACGTGCCGCCCAGGAGCGCCGCCCGCTCCCGCATCCCGACGAGCCCGGCGCCGGAGCCCGGCGCGCGCGGCCCGCCCCGGTCGCCGTACGGGCTGTCGACCCGGATCCCGACACACGCGTCCGTGCGGTCGACGGCGACCGTGACACGGCCGGGCCCCGCGTGCTTGAGCGCGTTCGTGAGGGACTCCTGGACGATGCGGTAGGCGGCGAGCTCGACCGGCGCGGGCAGCCCGGCGAGGTCGCCGGAGGTGGTCAGCCCGACGTCGAGGCCGTTCGTGCGGGACTGCTCGACGAGGTCGCCGAGCCCCGCAAGCGTGGGCGCGGCGGCGGGCTCCTGGTCCTCGCCAGCGTCCCGCAGGATGCCGATGAGGCGGCGCATCTCCGCGAGGCCCTCGACGCTGTTCTCGCGGATCGTCTTCAGCGCCGTACGGGTGGTGTCCTGGTCGTCGAGGGACAGCGCGGCCGTCGAGTGGATCGCGATCGCCGACAGATGGTTCGCCACCATGTCGTGCAGCTCGCGGGCCATCCGGGCGCGCTCCGCCGTCACCGCCTGCGCCCGGTCCATCTCGGCGAGCAGCGCCGTCTGCTCCGCCCGCAGCCGCTCCGCCTGCGCCGCCTCGCGGTGGCCGCGCACCAGCAGTCCTGTGGCGGCGGGGCCGAAGGAGACGAGGCCGGTCGCGACGCCGATCAGGATCGCCTCCGGCTGCCGCAGCCAGGCGACGAAGCCGAGCGTGACGGCGACCGTCACCAGGCCGGTGCTGACGGGGAGGCGGCGGGCGGCGGCCGGGGTCCCGTACAGCGCGGCCGCGTACATCAGGTCGGTGTACATGAGCACCGTCGCGAGGCTGCCCTGGGTGAACTGGTCGGCCACCAGCACGAGCGTGCCGGTGACGACGGCGAACCGGGGGCGGGTGCGGCGCAGCAGTTCGAGCGCCGCCATCGCGACGAGCGGCACGAGCAGCCACGAACCGTCGAGGAGCCGTCCCGAGTTCATGCCGAGCCCGAAGCCCCACAGCGCGAGCCCGCCGAGCAGCCCGCCGACGGCGATGCGCACGTCGTCGCGGTGCGGGCGGGGGAGAGCGGGGGCCTGCATGACTCCATCCAACACGGCCGGGGCGGTCCTGCCATGGTGCGGCGGGACGAGCCGGGCCGGCCCGGCACTACATCGAAGGATGCAGTCCCACTTCGTCATGTACGACGACGATCACGCGCCGCGCGGCAGGGAGCCTGGTAGCAGGGGAAACGAAGGAAACGAGAGGAGCGCACCGTGATCGTCACGCTGATCGTCGCCTGCGAGGTCGCCTTCTGGGTGCTCCTCGCCGCGGGACTCGCCCTGCGCTACTGGGCGAAGATGCCGCGCGCGAGCGTGGCCGTACTGCTGTGCGAGCCGCTCTTGGAGGTCGTGCTGCTGGTCGTCACGGCCATCGACCTCAAGAACGGCGCCGAACCCGACTGGAAGCACGGCCTGGCCGCCGTCTACATCGGCTACTCGATCGCCCTCGGCCACTACACGATCACGTGGGTCGACGTCCGCGTCGCCCACCGCTTCGCGGGCGGCCCACCGCCGTCGACCCCCAAGTACGGGGTGCCGCGCGCGATCCACGAGTGGAAGCTGGCCGCCCGCTGGATCCTCGCCGCCGTCATCGCGATGGGCCTGTTGCAGGGCGCGATCTGGTACGTGGACGAGGCCGGGGCGACCGAATCCCTCGCGCAGTGGCAGCAGCGCATGCTCTTCCTGATCGCGATCAACGTGATCATCGCGCTGAGCTACACGGTGTTCCCGAAGAAGGCGCCGGCGGTACCGGTCGGCAAGGGGTGACTAACGCTCGCCGCCCGGCACCCACAGCACGTCCCCGACCTCCTTGTTCGCGATCCTCGCCAGGATGAACAGGAGGTCGGAGAGGCGGTTCAGGTACGTCGCCGTGAGCGGGTTCATCGTCTCGCCGTGCACCTCCATCGCGGCCCACGTCGAGCGCTCCGCGCGGCGGACGACCGTGCACGCCTGGTGCAGGAGCGCGGCGCCCGCGGTGCCGCCCGGGAGGATGAAGGACCGCAGCTTCTCCAACTGCTCGTTGAAGTGGTCGCAGTCCGCCTCCAGCTTGTCGATGTAGAACTGCTCGACGCGCAGCGGCGGGAACTCGGGGTTCTCGACGACGGGGGTGGAGAGGTCCGCGCCCACGTCGAACAGATCATTCTGCACGCGCACGAGCACCTTCACCACCTCCTCGTCGAGGCCGCCGAGGGCGACCGCCGTGCCGATCACGGCGTTCGCCTCGTTGGCGTCCGCGTACGCCGAGATCCGCAGATCGGTCTTGGCGGTGCGGCTCATGTCGCCGAGGGCGGTGCTGCCCTTGTCTCCGGTACGGGTGTAGATGCGCGTCAGATTGACCATGCGACCACCCTAATTACGGGGCGGCCCGCCGGAAGCCGCGTGTGCCGACCGTCACGGCGAGCGCCGCGAAGGCGAGCGCGACCAGCACCCCGTAGAGCATGTTCGCCGTCGCGTAGTGGCCGACGTACGCGTCCCGCATCGCGTCCACGAGATAGCGCAGCGGCATGACGTGCGAGAGCCCGTCCAGCCAGCCCGGCGCGAGCGCCATCGGCAGCATCAGACCCGAGAGCAGCATCGACGGCATGGTGACCGCGTTGATGACGGGGCCGAACTCCTGCGGCGTACGGGCCTTGAAGGCGAGCGCGTACGACAGGGAGGCCAGGGAGACCGTCAGGAGCGCCACGAAGGCGAAGCCGATGAGGATCCCGCCGAGGGGCGCGCGCAGGCCCATCGCGAGCGCGACGAGCACGAGCAGCACGGCCTGGAACAGGAACAGCGCGGTGTCCCGCAGGACACGGCCGAGCAGCAGCGCGAGCCGGCTGACCGGTGTCACCCGCATCCGCTCCACCACTCCGTAGTTCTTCTCGAGGATGATGCCGAAGCCGCAGAACGCGGCACCGAAGAGCCCGAGTTGGAGCAGCAGCCCCGGCACCAGGATCTGCCAGGAACTCCCGGTGGAGCCCAGCGGGAGGCTGGTCAGCAGCGGGCCGAAGAACAGCAGGTACAGCAGGGGCATCAGGATGCCGAAGAGGATCTGGAAGCGGGACGAGAGGGTCTGGCGGGCGTAGCGGCCGAAGATGATCCGCGTATCGGAGGCAAGGGTGCTCATCGCGCTCACACCGCCACCGGTGTCGTGTCCACGGGCGCCGGGCCGCGCCCGGTGATGGCCAGGAACGTGTCCTGGAGCGTCGCGTCGATCGACCCGCCGTGCGCCAGCTTGAGCGCGCTCGGCGTGCCCTCGGCGGCCACGACTCCCTTGTCGACCACGACGATCCGGTCCGCGAGCGCGTCCGCCTCGTCGAGGTAGTGCGTGGTCAGGAAGACGGTCGTGCCGTGCTCGGCGCGCAGCCGGCGGACCAGGTCCCACAGGTCGGCGCGGCTGCCCGGGTCCAGCCCGGTCGTCGGCTCGTCGAGGAAGAGCACCTTGGGGTGGTGCACGAGCCCCATCGCGATGTCGAGGCGGCGCCGCTGCCCGCCGGAGAGCGCGGCGGTCTTCCGCCCCATCAGGTCCGAGAGGCCGAGGTCCGCCGCCAGCTCCTCGGCCCGTGCGCCTGCCTGAGGCTTCGTCAGGCGGTAGAGGCGGCCCTGGGTGACCAGCTCCTCGCGCACGGACACGCTCGGGTCGACACCGCCGGACTGGGCGACGTATCCGACCGCGCGCCGCACCCCGGCCGGGTCGCCCGCAAGGTCATGCCCCGCGACGGTGGCCGCGCCACCGGTGGGAGCGAGCAGCGTGGTGAGCATGCGCAGGGTGGTCGTCTTTCCCGCGCCGTTCGGGCCGAGGAAGCCGAGGATCTCGCCCGGTTCGACGCGCAGGTCGATGCCGCGGACCGCCTCGACGGGGCCGTTCTTGGTGGTGAAGGTCCGGGCGAGCCCGGACGCGCTGATGACTGGCATGCGAGCCAGAAAAACAGAGTCGCTGAAATTTTGCAACGTCCCCAAAATTTCAGCGAGGCCAGCGAACCCGTAGGATCGGCGCATGGCAGAAGGGCTCAGGGAGCGGAAGAAGCGGCAGACCAGGCAGTACATCTCGGACGTGGCGACCGGCCTGTTCCTGGAGCGCGGCTTCGACGCGGTGACCGTCGCGGAGATCGCGGACGCGGCGAACGTCTCCGTGAACACCGTCTACAACTACTTCCCGGCCAAGGAGGATCTGTTCCTCGACCGGGCCTCCGGGGTCATCGACCGGATGTCCCGCTGGGTGCGCGGCCGGGGTGCGGGGGAGTCCGCTGCCGGCGCCGTGCTGCGTGAGCTGCGCGAGGAGGTCGAGTCGGTCTCGCCGCGCGTCGGGCTCATGGACGGGTACAGCGACTTCATGCGCGTGGTGCAGGCCGCGCCCGCCCTGCGTTCCCGGCTGTGGGCCATCCAGCAGGAGGTGCGCGACAACCTCGTGGCGACGCTCCGCGAGGAGACCCGCGCCGCCGAGGGCGACCCGCTGCCGGACCTGATCGCGGGTCAGATCGACTGGGTCCACCAGACCGTCATGGCGCACATCGGGCGCCGGATGGTCGAGGGCGGCACCCCCGCCGAGGTGTCCCGCGAGATGCTCGACGTGCTCGACGAGATCGAGGAACTTCTGAGCGCGAAGGTGCTCAACTACGCCGTCCGTGGCGCCTGATGAGCACGGATGATCGATCACTGATCCGTACCAGTGTGATGTCCGTCATTCGAGACGTGACGCGCATCTCTTAGCTGTCACACGGCCGCTCACGGGCGCTAGTGTCCGCCGAAGAGCAAGTAAACAGCGGTTAAGCGGTCGCGCGGGACACGCGGTTAGGGGACGTACGTGGCAAGGAAGCTCGCCGTCATCGGGGCCGGCCTCATGGGGTCGGGCATCGCGCAGGTCTCGGCCCAGGCGGGCTGGGACGTCGTGCTGCGCGACGTCACCGACGAGGCGCTCGCGCGGGGCACCGACGGGATCAAGGCCTCGTACGAGAAGTTCGTGGGCAAGGGGAAGCTCGACGCCGCCGACGCCGAGGCCGCGCTCGGCCGGATCACCGCCACCACCGACCTGGATGCGGCGGCCGACGCGGACGTCGTCGTCGAGGCCGTCTTCGAGAAGCTCGAAGTGAAGCACGAGATCTTCCGCGCGCTCGACAAGATCGTGCGGGACGACACGGTGCTCGCCTCGAACACCTCGGCCATCCCGATCACCAAGATCGCGGCGGCCACCGCCCGCCCGGAGCGCGTCGTCGGCGCGCACTTCTTCTCGCCCGTGCCGATGATGCAGCTCTGCGAGCTGGTGCGCGGCTACAAGACGAGCGACGAAACCCTCGCCACCGCCCGCGAGTTCGCCGAGTCCGTCGGCAAGACCTGCATCGTGGTGAACCGGGACGTCGCCGGGTTCGTGACGACCCGTCTCATCTCCGCCCTCGTCGTCGAGGCCGCGAAGCTGTACGAGTCGGGGGTCGCCACCGCCGAGGACATCGACGTCGCCTGCAAGCTGGGCTTCGGGCACGCGATGGGGCCGCTCGCCACCGCGGACCTGACGGGCGTCGACATCCTGCTGCACGCGACGGAGAACATCTACACCGAGTCGCAGGACGAGAAGTTCGCGCCGCCGGAGCTGATGCGCCGGATGGTGGACGCCGGTGACATCGGCCGCAAGAGCGGGCAGGGCTTCTACAAGCACGCCTGACCGCACAGCTGATGCCATGTCACCCCTCGGGGTGAATTCGGTATCGGTTCGCTTACAGACGGCAACTTTCGGCCCCCGCGGCCCGTCAGTTGCAGTGACATACCCAGATCACCCGGATCACATGACCAGCTGAGTACCGGCTCAGAAGCACTGGAGCAGTCGCGTACTCCGACCATTCTGAATTTCCCACGGGGAGCGCATATGTACATCAGGGGCGACCACGTCGAGCTGGTCGTCGGGGGCCGCCTCGACGTCCGCAGCGCGGCGGACGCCCGTTCGGTCCTGCACACCGCCGTCGACGACGGAATCGGCGACCTGGTGCTCGACCTGTCCGAACTCGACTCCTGGGACGCGACCGGCCTCGGCGTCATCATGGGCGCCCACCGCCGCGCGGGCCGCTGCGGACGCCGGCTCGTGCTGCGCCGCGTGCCGCCCCAGATGCAGCGCCTGCTCGTCGCCACCAGACTGCACCGGATCCTCGCCATCGAGGGCGGCATCGGCGTCGAGTCCCTGCCCCGCGTCTGAGGCGGAAGGCCGCGCGCGTGGCCGGAGTTGCACGGTTGAACCGGAGGTTTGACCCCGGAAGGGGTGAACCAGTCATTCCGGCGGGAATCGCCGACAATCCTCACGAGACTGTGACGTCTCGGGCGGCGCGGTACCTCCCGGCTTCGTAGATACTGTGCGCAGTGACAGCGCGGTGCGCACAGGCCGGGAGGGGCAAGCGGCGTGCCATGCTTTTGGGGGGCTTTGACGATGGACCCGACGAACCGGGGACCGGAAGATTCCAGCCAGGAACGGCACGAGGGGTCGGAGGGCGGCAGCGGGGGACGACAGCGTCCGCCCCGCGATCCTCTGACGCCCGATTACGGCCAGCCCGCACCCGCGCTCGCCCGCACCGTGCGACTCGTCTCGGGCGACCATCTGCTGACCGTCAACCCCGTGGACGGCAGCGAGATCGAACCCTGCCCGCCCGGAGAGCGCCCGGGCCGGCCCGACAAGTACGGCGCCACGGAGCGCGCGGCGCTCGCCCGCGCCGCCCGGCCACCGCTGCCGCCGGGGCCCGCACAGCCCCAACTGGCTCTCCTGGAGCGCCAGGAGGAGCGCGAGCGCCTGGTGCGGCTCCTGGCGCGCGGCCGCTCGGTGCGGCTCACGGGGCCCGCGGGATCCGGGCGCACCGCGCTGCTCGACCGGATCGCCGAGGACTGCGCCGACATCGCGCCCGACGGCGTCGTCCGGCTCTGCGGCACCCGGCGCTCCGTCGACGACCTGCTGTACGAGCTGTTCGGCGCGGTCCACAAGGCGCCGCTGCACCGCCCCGACCGCGCGCTGCTGCTCGAACTCGTCCACGAGATCGGCGCCGTCGTCGTCCTCGACGACCTCGAGTTCGGCGGCGCCGCGCTCGACGAACTCCTCGAAGCGACGCCCGAGTGCGCCTTCCTGCTGTCCGCGACGCCCGACGTGCCCGCGCCGTCGGCCGACTCGCACATCGAGGAGGTCTTCCTGGCGGGGCTCGGGCGCGGCGGCTGCCAGCAGCTCCTGGAGCGGGCCGTCGGCCGGGTGCTCACCGACGAGGAGGCGCAGTGGGCCGCCGACCTCTGGTTCGAGTCCGAGGGCCTGCCGCTGAGGTTCGTACAGGCGGGCGCCCTGCTCCGGCAGCGCGACCAGCTCCGCGCCGACCCCGAGGCCTTCGACGCGTTCGGGTACTACGAGGGTCCGGGCGCGGCCCCCGTGGACGCGCCCTTCGACACCGCCGACGGGCACGACGTACCGCTGCCCGCGCTCGCCGAGGCCGCGGCGCCCGCCGCGCTGCTCGCGTCGCGGCTCGGCGCGTCCGCGCGCGCCACCCTGGAGTTCGCGGTCGCGCTCGGCGGCGAGATCCCGCACCAGGCGCATCTGCCGGCGCTCGTCGGCGACACGCACGCCGACGCGGCCCTCGCCGAGCTCGTCTCCTGCGCCCTCGTCACTCCGGCAGGCGGCCGCTACCGCCTCGCGGCAGGAGTGCGCCGGCAGTTGGAGGCCGCGGGCTACGGCGGCGACTCCGCCGACCGCGGGAGCACCGCCGCCCAGCACTACGCCTGGTGGGCCGCGCACCCGTCGGTGGGACCCGAGCGGGTGGTCGCGGAGTCCGACGCCGTGCTTGCCGCGCTCGCGGCGACGACGGCGCGCGAGGCGTCCGTGGAGCTGGCCCGCGCGGCCGCGCCCGCCTTCGCCGCCGGGCTCGCCTGGGGCGCGTGGGAGCGCGCCCTCAGGGCCGGCCTCGAATCGGCGCGCGCCACGGGCGAGGTGTCCGAAGAGGCTTACTTCCACCACGAGTTGGGCATCCTCGCGCTCCTCGGCGGGCAGCTCGACCGGGCCCGCGTCGAGCTGGAGGCCTCCATCGCGCTGCGCGGCGCCGTCGCCGACAAGCGCGGCACGATCGCCGGGCGCCGGGCCCTCGCCCTGGTCGCCGACCGCTCGGGCGGCGCGCTGCCCGGGAGCACGGCGGCGGGGGAGGAGATCCCGGAGGCGATGTACGAGGAGTCGGCCTCGCCGCCCGGCGGAGTCCCCGCGTACGGACGGTCGGAGGCGCCGCCCGAGCCCGACACCCTGGTGACCCGTCAGGCCGCCCCGCCCGCGCCGCCCGCCCCGACGGTCTTCGGCGGCAAGGCGCCCTCGCGCAAGTCGGTGGCCGGCGGAGCCCGGCGCAACATGGTGGCGGCGGGCGCGGGCGCGCTGCTCGCGGCGGTGCTCGGCACGGTCGTCACGCTCGGCGCCACGTCGGGCAACGACGACCCGCCGTCCGACAAGGTCGACACGAACCCGTCGGCGACGGCGGGGGAGAACGGCGGGGACCTCGGCGCCGACGAGGTGAACGGCGACGACGGCAGGACGAGCGCGGCGCCGACCGACCCCGGCAAGGACGGAGTCCTGGGCACGTCGGACGACCCGACGCCGTCGAGCGGGGCTTCCGGCACGCCGTCGGACGGTCCCAGCGGCTCCAAGTCGCCGGACGACCCGACGAAGTCGCCGTCCAAGTCGCCCACGAAGTCCCCGACGAAATCGCCGACCAAGTCCCCGACGAAGCCGCCCACTTCACCCCCGACGAAGCCGCCGACGACCCCGCCGACCACGCCGCCGACAAGTCCTCCGCCGACGCCGACGTCGACCGCGCCGACGACCCCGGACACCTCGGACACGGCGAGCGGCCCGAACACGTCCAATCCGGGGACGACGCCGACTGCCTGAGCCTTGCAGGCATGAGGGGCGCGGGGTCCGGGGCGGAGCCCCGAGACGTCAACCGCGCCTCCCGCAATGTCAGAACAACCGCAGCTTGTCGTCCTCGATGCCCCGCATCGCGTCATAATCCAGCACGGCGCAACCGATCCCCCGGTCCGTCGCAAGAACGCGCGCCTGCGGCTTGATCTCCTGCGCCGCGAAGACACCCCGCACCGGAGCGAGGTGCGGGTCCCGGTTCAACAGCTCCAGGTAGCGGGTGAGTTGCTCCACGCCGTCGATCTCGCCGCGGCGCTTGATCTCGACGGCCACGGTCTGCCCGTCGGCGTCCCGGCACAGGATGTCGACCGGGCCGATCGCCGTCATGTACTCGCGGCGAATGAGCGTGTAGCCCTCGCCCAGCGTGTCGATGCGGTCGGCGAGCAGTTCCTGGAGGTGGGCCTCGACGCCGTCCTTGATGAGGCCGGGGTCCACGCCGAGCTCGTGCGAGGAGTCGTGGAGGATCTCCTCCATCGTGATGATGAGCTTTTCGCCCGCCTTGTTGACGACGGTCCACTTGCCCTCGTCGTCCCCGGTGCCCTCCTTCAAGGTGCACGGCGGCGACATCCAGTTGAGGGGCTTGTAGGCACGGTCGTCCGCATGGATCGAGACGCTGCCGTCCGCCTTCACGAGGATGAGGCGGGGTGCCGACGGGAGGTGGGCGGTGAGCCGGCCCGCGTAATCCACGGAGCAACGGGCGATGACGAGACGCATGGTCGGCAACGCTACTCGAACCCCACGGCTCCACGCACTTCGCCCTAGTAAGCACGCGTTCGCCATTGGCCGGTTGTGTACGAACGAATACCCCTACGCCCTGTTGCGGTTCGGACACGTTCCCTACCGTAGAAGACAGGAGGTCGCGGCGCGTGCACGCTGCGTGTTCCACGGGCCGTGCGTGCCGAGGACTTCTGCCCTGTCCGTATGCCCCCGCTCCCCGGGGGTGCGAGAGGAGAACCCATGTCGCTCGACGTCTCACCGGCGCTGTTGGATCAGGCCGAGCGAGGCGAGGTTGACGAAAAGGACTTCGTCGACTGCGTCCGGACCTCCCTGCCTTACGCATGGGAGATGATCAGCTCCCTGGTGGCTCAGCTGAAGGTCGACGGCGGAGCGTTCGCCGACAACCAGACGCCGCCCCCGGACGAGCAGGCACGTGGACAGCTTCTGCGTGCGCTCGCGAGTGACGCCATACGTGGGGCGCTGCAGCGGCACTTCGGTGTCCGCCTCGCGTTCCAGAACTGCCACCGGGTCGCGGTGTTCCCGCAGGACCCGGCGGTGGACGAGACGCTCGCCCGCTTCACCTCGGCACGCAATCAGCTGCTCAACCAGTCACCGGAACTGCGTGACTGCTGAGGGCTGAGGGCGTAACAGCCTTTGCCTGTCGGCCCGTACGCGGGAGGTGCATCTGTACGGGCCGACAGGCGCCGGGGCGAAGTGCCCACAAGGTCAGCCGAGTTGCGGCAGCACCTCGGCTCCCAGGCGCCGCACGTTCTCCTCCGTCGCCGTGAGATCTCCCGAGCCCTCGACGAGCAGCGCGAACCGGGTGATCCCCGTCCGCTCAGACGTGGCCGCGAGCCGGTCCGCGCACAGCTGCGGGGTGCCGACCGGATGCAGCGAGCACAGCAGCTCCGTGTACGCGTGCGGGTCGCGCATCGACCGCGCCCTGCCGTCGACCGTCACATGGGCGTCAAGACCCTGCTTCAGCCAGCCCGGCATCGCCTTCAGGAGTGTCTCCGAGGCCTCCGACTCGCTGTCACCGATCTGGGCGACACCGGCGGACACGTGCTCCGCCGCGTAGATCTCGTCGACCGGGCGCCCGGCGTCGCGCGCGCAGCGCCGCCACAGGGCGACCATCTCCGCCTTCTCCCCGTCCCCGATGTGCATGCCGAGCAGCATCGGCAGGCCCCGCTCGGCGGCGAGCCGCACGCTCTTCGGCGACGTACAGGCAACGATCACTTCCGGCCCTTCCCGGCCCGCCCCGCCGATCGCCTCCGCGGGACGCGGCACGACCGGGACCTCGCGGAAGGCGAAGCGCTCGCCGGCGCCCCCGACGTGCTCGTCCCGGAGCCACTTGAGGAGCAGGTCGAGGGATTCCGGGAACCCCTTCTCGTACGCCTCGATGCCGGCCCCGAAGACCTCCAGGTCCACCCAGGGGCCGCCCCTGCCGACGCCGAGCGAGAAGCGGCCGCCCGACGTGACGTGCAGCAGGGCCGCCTGCTCGCCGAGGGCGACCGGGTGCGCGGTCGGCAGCACGCTGACCGCCGTGCCCACCCGCAAGGTGTTCGTGCGGCCGAGCAGCAGCGCGGCCAGCGTCACGGCCGAGGGACAGGTCCCGTACGGCACGAAGTGGTGCTCGGCGAGCCACACCGAGTCCAGGCCCGCCTCCTCGGCGACCTCGGCCGACCGCACCGCGCGGTGCAGTGCCTCCCCCTGCCCCTGGCCCGGAAACTGGGCCGCCAGTACAAACGTCCCTACACGCATCGCACTCCTGCCTTTCTTGGCGCCGACGCGGGCATTCCCCCAACAGGCAATAACGGTTGGCAAGTGCCAAAGACACGGCCTCCCAAGAAGATTGGCGGATTTTCCGGCAAGTCTTGACGAGGCCCCCTCGACGTGACGGTCTTCGGGTACCCCCTGCCCTTCGGCGTAGGCTGGACATGACCTCCAGCTCCGTTCACACATCCCGAGGTGAGACGTGTCTCCGCGCCGCAACCGTCCGAAGGCAGGCGGATCGTCCAGCAGCAGCGCGTCCGCCGGCGGTGGGGACGAAGGGCGGCGCTACGGCGGGTTCCAGTCCACGGAGAGCTGGCAGGGCGAGGAGTGGAGCGTGCGCCATGTGGCGGGCGCGAGCGCGGCCGGCAAGACGTACCGCTGCCCCGGCTGCGACCAGCAGATCCCCTCCGGGGTCGCCCATGTCGTGGCCTGGCCCGAGTACGGGGGAGTGGACGACCGGCGGCACTGGCACAAGGCGTGCTGGAACGCGAAGGACCGCCGCACCACGAAGGTGCAGCGGTCCAAGAACGCGCCGCGGTACTGAGCCGGCCGATACGCCGGTACGCCGATACCGCCGGGCGTCTACACGTCGCGGTTGTTGATCGACACGAACGCGCCGCCGAGCGCCACCGCGGTGATCCCCGCCATGATCCACAGCGGCTCCCAGCCGGTGGGGCCCGAGCTGCCGGTCACGGACTGGTCGTAGAGCACGGCGAGCTGGCTGGGGACCGAGTACTCGAGGAGGGCCTGCTGCAGGTCCTTGAGCGACTCCGCGAACATGAAGATCGCCATGACCAGCGGCAGCAGCACGACGCCGACCATGATGGTGATCGCGCCCGCGGAGTGCCGTACGAGGGTGCCGACGGCGAGGCCGAGCAGGCCGAGCAGCGCGACGAACAGGCCGACGCCGAACGTCGTCTTCAGCCACGCGCCGCCGCTCGGCGAGTCCGAGCCCACGATCCCCACCTGGAGCGCGCCGACGAGCGCGGCGAACACCGTGGTCAGCACCGTGACCAGGACGAAGAAGACGATCGCCTTCGCGGCGAGCACCCGGCTCCGGCTGGAGCAGGCCGTCATCGTCGTACGGATCATTCCGGTGCCGTACTCGGAGGCGATCGTCAGGACGCCGAGGGTCATCACGCAGATGGTGCCGAGCAGCGTGCCGAAGAAGCCGAGGCTGAGCACCTGGCTGCTGTCCGGCGTCGGGCCGTTGTCGGAGGCGACCACGCCGGCGGAGGCCAGGCCGAGTCCGACCATGAGCACGATCATCACGCCCAGCGTCCACATCGTGGAGCGCACGGAACGGATCTTCGTCCACTCCGAGGCCAGCGCGTCGCCGAGGTGGGCCTTGCGGATCGGGATGGGCGAGGCGTACGAGGCGCCGGGTGCGGCGAAGGTCGGGGGCGGCGTGCTCATCGGGCGTCCTTGTCCATCGGCGGGGCGGTCGGGGCCGGTGCGGCGGGTGGGGCCGGAGCGACGGGCGGGGCCGGCGGGGGCATCGGGGTCGCGTACGGGTTCTGGTCCGCGACGGGCGGCTGAACCGGCGGCTGACCCGGTGCCTGGGGCGGCGGCGGGGCGTACCAGCCCGGCTGGCCCTGCCCCGGCACCGGCATCTGCTCGGGCGGCACCGCGCCCGGCGGCAGCTGCTCGTGCAGGCCCGCGCGCTGGTCGGCGGTCGAGCGGTAGTCGACGGCGCCCTGCGTCATCCGCATGTACGCCTCCTCGAGCGAGGCCTGGTGCGGCGACAGCTCCCACAGCCGTACGTCCGCGCCGTGCGCCAGATCGCTGATGCGCGGCAGCGGCAGGCCCGTGACCCGGAGGCCGCCGTCCTGCTCGGGCAGCACCTGGCCGCCCGCCTCGGTCAGCGCGGCCGTCAGCTTCTCGCGCTGCTGGGGCTCGCTGTCGGGGGTGCGCACGCGCGCGAAGCCCGCCGAGTTGTGTGCGATGAAGTCCCGCACGCTCATGTCGGCGAGCAGCTGCCCGCGCCCGATCACGATCAGGTGCTCGGCGGTCAGCGCCATCTCGCTCATCAGGTGCGAGGAGACGAAGACCGTGCGCCCCTCGGAGGCGAGCTGCTTCATCAGGTTCCTGACCCAGAGGATGCCCTCGGGGTCGAGTCCGTTGACCGGCTCGTCGAAGAGCAGCACCTGCGGGTCGCCGAGGAGCGCGGCGGCGATGCCGAGCCGCTGCCCCATGCCGAGCGAGAAGCCGTTGGAACGCCGCTTCGCGACCTCCTGAAGGCCGACGACGCCGAGCACCTCGTCGACCCGGCGGGCCGGGATGCCGGAGAGCTGGGCCAGGCTCAGCAGATGGCTGCGTGCGGTCCTGCCGCCGTGCACGGCCTTCGCGTCGAGCAGCGCGCCCACCTGGCGCGGCGCGTTCGGGAGCTTGTTGTACGGGTAGCCGCCGATGGTCACATGGCCCGCACTCGGCTGGTCGAGGCCGAGGATCATGCGCATCGTCGTGGACTTGCCCGAGCCGTTCGGCCCGAGGAACCCGGTCACGGTCCCCGGCCGCACCTGGAAGGAAAGGTTGTACACGGCTGTCTTCGCGCCGTAGCGCTTCGTCAGGCCGACTGCCTCGATCATTCTCCGCACCCATCGGAAGGTTCTGAGAGTTTCAGGACGTCGGGGCAGACGCCCCCGTAAGGGTTAGGAGCGTATACGCGAGCTGACGGTTCCGGCCAAGAGTGAGCAAAGCGTCAGGCGGGGCCGGAGGGGATGGTTCCACCCGCGCGCAGGATCCGGGTGCCCGCCTCGCGCACGGCGGGGGACGCGGCGGCGCGCCGCACCCAGTCCCGAGGCGCGGGCCCGAGCAGCGCGGACAGCTCCGTGGAGGCCGCCATGAGCGCGCTCAGGAGGCCCGCCTGGTCGCCGCCGCCGGCCCGCGGGACTCCGGTGTCCGGGTCGACGAGAACGCCGTGCTCGCCCACGTACATCTGCAGTCCGGGCACGGGGGCGTCGGGGACGGCGGCCCTGCGGTAGTTCGGCAGCTCGGTGGCGTCGACGGCCTTGAGCTGGGCCGCGTCGAGCCAGGACACGACGAGGGTGCGCGCGGCCCGCGGGTCCGGGTAGGGGGCGGCCGCCACATAGCCGTTGCGCCCGATGTGCGCGGAGCAGCCGACGCCGATGCCGCGCGTGGGCAGCGGCACCATCGGCACGGCGACCGGCAGACCGAGCTTGCGCAGCTTGTACGCGACCTGGGCGGGGGCCGCGTTGGAGCCGACGGCGAGCACGGGGGTGCGGTCCGCGGTCCAGCGGGGCAGCTCGCGCTCCACGTCGAGGTCGAGGAGTTCGTCGCCGCGCAGCAGGGCGGGGGCGGTGACCGGGCGCCCCGGGTAGCTGAGCGGGGTGAGGGCGGGGACGGTGTCGTAGCCGAGGGAGACGAGGGTGCGGCCGGGATCGATGAGCGCCATGGTGCCGCAGGCTAGGGCACCCCCCCGGGCCCGTCCTACGCGTCCCGCTTCTTCAGCAGCACGTATCCGACGATCAGCACCGCCGCGACCCACACCAACAGGATCCCGAGCCCGCCCCACGGCCCGTACGGGGCGTCGTCGCTCGGCGGGTCCACCACCTGCATGATCTTCAGGCCCGCCTGGTCGGGGAAGTACTGGGCGACCTTCTTCGTGGCCGAGACGCTGCCGAGGATCGGCGAGACCAGGAAGAAGAACGGCATCAGGATGCCGAGCGAGAGCATGGGGGAGCGGAGCATCGCCGCGACGCCCATCGAGAACGTCGTCAGGAGCGTCATGTAGACGGCGGCGCCGAAGACCGCGCGCAGCACGTTCGGGGCGCCCAGGTCCGTGCTGTGGTCGCCGAGCATCAGCTGGCCGAGGAAGAACGACGCGAAGCTGATGACCAGCGCGACGACGAGCGCGAGCAGCGCGGCGACCAGGATCTTCGAGAAGAGGAACGTGCCGCGCTGCGGGACCGCCGCGAGCGAGGTGCGGATCATGCCCGTGCTGTACTCGCTCGCGACCACGAGGACCCCGAAGACCAGCATCGCGAGCTGGCCGAGCGTGAGGCCGGAGAAGGAGATGAAGGTCGGGTCGAAGGTGAGCTTGTCCCCGGTCGACATCTTGTCGAACTCGTTGCTGGTGAGCGCGCTGATCAGCATGCCGAGGCCGACGGAGACGAGCACCGCGAGGCCGAGCGTGAAGGCCGTCGAGTTCACCGATTTGATCTTGGTCCACTCGGAGCGGAGGACCTGGGCCGCGGCCATCTCAGGCGCCCTTCTCTTGGTTCCAGCTCGAACCCCAGCCCGACTGCTGCGGATTCTGCGGGGTCTGTGGCGGCTGAGGGCCGCCCTGCGTGGTCGGCTGGTCCGGGGATTGGGTGTGCGCGTGGTACTCCACCGACTCCGCGGTCAGCTGCATGAACGCCTCTTCGAGGGAGGCCTGCTGAGGGCTCAGCTCGTGCAGGACGAGCTGGTTCCGTGCGGCGAGCTCACCGAGCTCCTCGGCGGGGTGTCCGTCCACCTCGAAGGCGCCGCCGGACTCCACGACCGTGATGCCGGACCGGTGCAGCACGTCGAGCAGCCGCTCGCGCTGCGGTGAGCGCAGCCGGACGTACGAGCGCGAGTTCTGCCGGATGAAGTCCGGCATCGACATGTCGGCGAGGAGGCGGCCCTGCCCGATGACCACCAGGTGGTCGGCGGTGAGCGCCATTTCGCTCATCAGGTGGGAGGAGACGAAGACCGTACGGCCCGCGGCGGCGAGGGACTTCATCAGGTTGCGGATCCAGTGGATGCCCTCGGGGTCGAGCCCGTTGACCGGCTCGTCGAACATCAGGATCTGCGGGTCGCCGAGCAGCGCGCCCGCGATGCCGAGGCGCTGCCCCATGCCGAGCGAGAAGCCCTTCGCCTTCTTGCGGGCCACCGCCGTGAGGCCGACCGTGTCGAGCACCTCGTGCACGCGGTTCTTCGGGATGCCGTTGGACTGCGCCAGGCACAGGAGGTGGTTGTAGGCGCTGCGGCCGCCGTGCATCGCCTTCGCGTCGAGCAGGGCGCCGATGTAGCGCAGGGGGTCCTTCAGCTGGGCGTAGTGCTTGCCGTCGATGTGGACGTCGCCCGCCGTCGGGTTGTCGAGGCCGAGCATCATCCGCATCGTGGTGGACTTGCCCGCGCCGTTCGGGCCGAGGAAGCCGGTGACGATTCCCGGCCGGACGGAGAAGGTGAGGTCGTCCACGGCCGTCTTCTCGCCGTAGCGCTTGGTCAGCCCCGAGAGCTCGATCATGCGGCCACGCTAAATCGTGACAAAGCCCCCGGCCACTTGTGTGTGACCGGGGGCGAATCAAGCGCCGACGGCGGGTGGGCAGCTCAAGCCCCGCCGGGGCGTGAACTACCGGGACTGCTGCGCCGGCACCCCGCGGGTGACCGGCTCGTCCTCCGCCGGGGCGCCCGCGGCAGCGACCGCCGCACCGGTGAGGGTGGCCAGCATCTCGCGGACGTTCGTCAGCTGCGCGTTGATCGAGTCGCGGCGGTTGGTGAGCGCCGCCAGCTCGCGCTCGGACTCGCTGCGGATACGGTCCGCCTTCGCGTTCGCGTCCGCGACGATGTCCTCGGCCTGGCGCTGGGCCGTCTCCACCGTCTGACGGGCGCGGCGCTCGGCGTCCGTGCGGAGCTTCTCGGCCTCGAGGCGGAGCTGCTCGGCGCGGTGCTCGATCTCGGCGAGGCGCTTCTCGGCCTTGGCCTGACGCGAGGCCAGGTCGCGCTCCGACTGCTCGCGGCGCTTGGCCAGGTTCGTCTCGAAGTCGGCGGCGGCCTGGGCGGCCTTGGCGCGCGTCTCCTCGAAGAGGGCGTCCGCCTCCTCGCGCTTGGACTGCGCGTCCTTCTGCGCCTCGGTGCGCAGCGCGGTGGCCTCGCCCTTGGCCTTCTCGACGATCCGAACGCCCTCGTCCTCGGCCTTGGACTTGCGCTCGGCGGCGAACGACTCCGCGTCGTTGCGCACCTGCTGGGCCGCGGACTCGGCGAGCTCCCGGTGCTGCTCGGCCGCCCTGCGGGCCTCTTCGCGCAGGTCCTTGGCCTCCTCCTCGGCGAGGCGGAGGATCTTCTCGACGCGGGCGCCGAGGCCGGCGTACGACGGCTCCGCGTCGTTCACCTGCGCCTGAGCGTTCTGCGTCTCGAGGTGGAGTTCCTCGATGCGCTTTTCCAGAGCAGTGATACGGGCAAGAGCGCTGTCACGGTCGGAGACGAGCTTGGAGATCCGTTCGTCCACCTGAGCGCGGTCGTACCCACGCCGCACAAGCTCGAAGCCGTAGGGGGAAGTGTCGCTCATGGGGTTCCTGTCGAATGAGACCGGTGAGGTGATAGTGGGAATCCTAGGGGGCGCAGCGGCGTGTCATCGGGCAGATGTCGGATTGATCAGCCTTCAGCTCTAGAATGACCCCCCTTTTGAGTGGCGTAGGGACGGACTGCTTGCCAGAACAGGGCCAAACGTCCTTGGCGAGCACGGTAGTTGGCCGAAAGGCTAGCCCTCCGAGCCCTTGCCACTCGAACGTGTGGCCCCCGCTGCGGCTCCCGCCTTGACGCCGCCGTCCTTGCCTCCCCCGCCGGACGGAGCCTCAAAACTCTCCAACGCCTCCAGTACGTCCTGGACACGGGAAATCTCGGCATTGATGTCCTCGCGGCGCCTGACCAGCACGTCGAGGTCCCGCTGACCCTTCTCGATCATGGCGGTGGCCTCCTGCTCCGCGTCCGCCTTGATCTTGTCCGCCTCGCGGGACAGCTCGGACTTCTTCTGCTCGGCCTCCTTGAGGAGCCCCTCGGCCTTCTTGACGGCGGCGATCCGGACCCTGCCGGCCTCCGAATCCGCGTCGTTCAGCACCTCCTTGGCCTTGGCCTGCGCCTCGGAGAGCTGCTCCTCCGCGGCCTTGACCAGGGCGTCGCAGCGCTCGCCCGCGCTCTTCATCGCCTCGGCCGACTCGCGGCGCGCGTGCTCGTGCAGCTCCTCGATCTCGGCCGTGATCCGGTCGCGCAGCTCCTCGGCGCGCTCCCTGATCTGCGTCGCGTCCCTGCGGGCGCCGACGAGCAGTTCGTCCGCGTCCGTACGGGCCTTCTCCACGATCGAGTTGCCCTCGACGGTCGACTCCGCGACCAGGCGCTCGGCCTCCGTGCGGGCCGCGCCGACCATCGTGTCGGCCTGCGACTCCGCGTCGGCGGTCGTCTTCTGCGCCGTCTCCTGGGCGTCGTGGGTCAGCTTGTCGGCCTCCGCCGCGGACTCCGTGATGAGCTTGTCGACCTGCTCCGCGGCCTCCGTGCGCCGCTTGTTGGCGTCCTTGCGGGCCTCGTCCAGCGTGCGCTCGGCCTCCTCGCGGGCGGCGGCCGTGATGCGGTCCGCCTCGGCGGCGGCCTCCGCCTTGACGCGCTCGGAGTCGGTGCGGATCCGCTCGGCGTGCGCTTGCGCGGACGCGACCGTCTCGGCGGCCTCGGCGCGCAGCCGCTCCGCGTCGCCGGACGCGTCCGAGATCAGCTTCTCGGCCTTGGCGACGGACTCGGTCCGTACGCGCTCGGCCTCGGCCCGCGTCTCGTTGGTCAACTGCTCGGCGGCGGCCGTCGATTCGGCGCGCAGCCGCTCGGCCTCGGCGGTCGCGTCACCGACGAGCTTCTCGGCCTTCGCCGTGGACTCGGCGGCCAGCCGCTCGGCCTCCGTCGTGGCGTCGCCCACCAACTGCTCGGCGCGTGCCGTGGACTCGGAGCGGACCCGCTCCGCTTCCGTGTTGGTCTCCGTCGTCAGCCGCTCGGCCTCGGCGGTCGCCTCGGTGATCAGCGTGTCGGCCTGCTCGGCCGCGTCGGAGCGGATCCGGTTGGCGTCCTCACGGGCGTCGGCGCGGGTGCGCGAGGCGTCCTGGTCGGCGGCCGTGCGCAGGTCGGAGGCCTCCGTGCGGACCTGCTGGGCGTGCTCCGAGGCGTCCGTGCGCAGCCGCTCGGCCTCGGTGAAGGCCTCGGAGACGGTGCGCTCCGCCATGGCCTTCGCGGCCTCCGCCTCGGCGGTGGCGTCGGAACGGACCCGGTTCGCGTCCTCGGTGGCGCGCTCGCGCTCCGCGTAGGCGTCGGAGCGGACCCGGTCGGCCTCCTCCTGCGCCTCCGTCTTCGTACGCTCCGCCGCGTGCTCGGCGGCGGACCGCAGCCCGGTGATCTCCTCCTGGGCCGCCTCGTGCAGGCCGGCCACGGAGTCGCGGACCTGCTGCGCCGTCTGCTCCGCGGTGGAGACCATCTCGGTCGCCCGCTGGTCCGCCTCCTCGACCAGGCGGACGGCCTCGGTCTGCGCCTCGTCGACGCGGGCGCGCGCCACGGCGAGCAGTTCCTCGCTCTGCTCGCGGGCCCGCGAACGCTCCTGCTCGGCCTCCTCGCGCGCGCTGCCGAGCGTCTCCTCGGCCTCGCGGCGGCGCCGGGCCGCCTCCTCCTGTGCGGCGGCCAGCGTCTCCGCCGCCTCGGTCGCGATCCGCTCGGCGGCGGACTGCGCCTCGGCGCGGATCCGGTCGGCGGACTCCTGCGCCTCCGTCTTGAGCCGCTCGGCCTCCGCGGAGGCCTCGGAGGTCAGGCGCACCGCGGCGTTCTCGGCCTCGGAGCGGGTCGTCGAGGCGTCGGCCGCGGCCTCGTTGCGAAGGCGCTCGGCCTCCGTCTCGGCCTGCGCCTGCACCGTACGGGCGCGCTCGGCGGCGTCCGCGCGCAGCCGCTCCACCTCGTCGGCGGCCTCGCGGCGCAGCGTCTCGCCCTGCTCCCGCGCCTCGTTCAGCGCCGTCTCCGCGGCGGTGAGGCGCTCCTCGGCCTCCGTGTGCAGGCGGGTCAGCTCGCGGGCCGCCTCCTCCTGCTTGACCTGCATCGCCCGCTCGGCCTCGGCCTTGAGCTCCTGCGCCGCGCGCTCCGCCTCGGAGCGGGTGGCCTCGGCCTGCTCCTCGGCCTCGGTGCGGTACCGCTCGGCCTCCGCGCGCGTGCGCTCCAGGGTCTCCTCGGCCTGCTTGCGCAGCGACGTGGCCCGCTCGATGGCCTCCGTGCGGACGCGCTCGCTCTCCGTCGTCGCGGCGGTGCGCAGCTCGTCCGCGTCCGCCTTCGCCTTGGAGAGGAGCTGCTCGGCGGTGCTGGCCGACTCCTCGATCTGCTGGACGGCCTCGCGGCGGGCCTCGGCCCGGATCCGCTCGCCCTCCTCGACGGCCTCGGCCCGCAGCTGCTCGGCCTCGCCGCGAAGTCGCCGCGCCTCCTCCTGGAGTTCGACGGTCTTGGCGCGGTACTCCTTGGTGTCGTCCTTGGCCGCGCCCTTGAGCTCCGTGGCCAGGTCGTGCGCCTCGGCGCGCAGCCGGTCCGCCTCGGCCTCGGCCTCGCTGCGCAGCCGCTCGGCCTCGTCGGCCGCGGCCTTCGTCGTCGCCTTGGCTTCCTCGGACGCCTTGTTGAGCACGTCCTCCGCGGTGCGGGCGGCCTTCGCGAGCTCGCCGGCGGTCTCCTCCGCGGTGACCGTACGGGCCTTCTCCTTGGCCTCGGCGATCAGCTTCTCGGCCTCGGCGCGCGCGTCGGCGACGACCTGCTCGGCCTCCGACTTCGTGGTCTCCGCGTCCTTCGTGGCCTCCTGGACGAGGCGGGCCACCTGCTCCTTCGCGGTGCGGGTGCGCTGCTCGTTGGCCGCCTCGGCGCTCGCGAGCTGCTTGCCCGCGGCGTCCTTCGCCTCCGCGAGCACCTTGTCGGCCTCGGCGCGGGCCTCGCGCAGCGCCGTGTCCGCCTCGGCGATCTTCTGCTCGGCGGCGCGGCTCAGCTCGCCGGAGCGGCGGCGGGCCTGCTCGGCCTCGTCGCTCGTCGACGTCCGCAGCTGCTCGGCGTGGTCGGTGGCCTCCTGGGCCTGCGTCGACGCCGCGTTCAGCAGGCGCTCGGCGTCCTGCCGGGCGCGGGCCAGGATCGACTGCGCCTCGGTGCGCGCGTCCTCGGCCTCCGAGGTGAGGCGCTGGCGGGCCTGCTCGGCGACCCGCTCGGCCTCCGCGCGGGCGGCGGCGAGCGCCTGGTCGGCCTCCGCGCGGGACTCGTCGAGGAGGCGGCGGGCCTGCTGCTCGGTGCGGGCGCGCAGCTGCTCGGCCCACTGCACGTTCTCGTTGACGTGCGTCTCGACCGTGCGGCGGCGCTCGGCGAGCTCCTGGTCGAGCTGCTGGCGGCGGTTGACCGCCTCCGTGTGCAGCTCGGACTGGAGCCGGGACTGCTGCTCGGCGTGCTCCTGGAGGATCCGCTGGGTCTGCGCGCGGGCGTCGCGCAGCTCGCGCTCGGCGTCGGCGCGCAGCTGGTCGGCCTGGATCTGCGCGTTCCGCAGGAGCTGCTCGGCCTGGTAGCCGATGTCCGACCCGTCGTAGGCAGGCCGGGACGCGAGGCTGCGGCGCGCCTCGTGCAGCTTGGCGCGCAACACCTCCACCTGGTAGCCGAGGTCCTCGGCGTGCTGGACGGCCTTCTCCCGATCGGTCTTCAGCCGGTCCATCTCGGCTTCGAACCGCGAGAGATGGTCGGTCTCAGCCGGCCGTCGGCCGTCCTGGCTCTCATAGCCCCGCACTGCGCGGTCCCATCCGTCCCCTGGTCGCAAGTTCTTCTTACGAGCCCCGCCCGTTCATGCGAACGGGGCCCCCGGGGAATGGTGTCAGATCGAATTCGCCGGTGCCGTCGGACCGTTCCGGCTGCTGCCGTTCGTTCCCGACGTACCCCGACCCTCGTCCCCCGATACCCGGACCCCGGCCCACGACCGGCCGTTGGTGACGGCAGCCGCCCCACAACCCTACCGGCACGGCTATGTGGAGGTCAGTGCTCCGCCGAGTCCTTGGGTGCGGCAGTGACGAGTTCGGTCAGTACGCCGTGGCAGTCCTTGGGGTGCAGGAACGTGATGCGGGAGTCCATCGAGCCCCGCCGGGGCTCGTCGTAGAGCACGCGGACGCCCTTGTTCCTGATGTCCGCGGCGTCCGTGTCGACGTCGGCCGTGCCGAAGGCGATGTGGTGCACACCCTCGCCGTTCTTGGCCAGCCACTTGCCGACGGCGGAGTCCTCGCGGGTGGGTTCGAGCAGCTGGAGGTAGGAGGCCCCGCCGTCGGAGGTCTCGTTGATCTTGAGCATGGCCTCGCGTACGCCCTGCTCCTCGTTGACCTCGGAGTGGAAGACCTCGAAGCCGTACGTCGCCCGGTAGAACTCGACGGTCTTGTCGAGGTCGAAGCAGGCGATCCCGATGTGGTCGATTCGCGTCAGCATGAAGTCAGTGCAGCGCGCGCGGAGTGGTTACGCAACGTGCGCGCGATCACACTCGCGTGCCGGTGACGAGTGGCATACCGGTCAGTACATTCGAGTAAACCCTCGTTCACTCCTCACCTCCAAGGGGCCGTGCCTCATGTCAGGAACGACCGGTACCACGTCAGTGATCGTCGCGGGCGCGCGGACGCCCATGGGCCGTCTGCTCGGCTCGCTCAAGTCCTTCTCCGGAGCCGACCTCGGCGGCTTCGCGATCAAGGCCGCCCTCGACCGTGCGGGGATCGGTGGCGACCAGGTGCAGTACGTGATCATGGGCCAGGTGCTGCAGGCCGGGGCGGGGCAGATCCCGGCGCGCCAGGCCGCCGTCAAGGCGGGCATTCCCATGAACGTCCCGGCGCTCACGATCAACAAGGTGTGTCTGTCCGGGCTCGACGCCATCGCGCTCGCCGACCAGCTCGTTCGCGCCGGCGAATTCGACGTGGTCGTGGCCGGTGGCCAGGAGTCCATGACGAACGCCCCGCACCTGCTGCCGAAGTCCCGCGAGGGCTACAAGTACGGCGCGGTCGAGATGCTCGACGCGATGGCGCACGACGGCCTCACCGACGCCTTCGAGAACATCCCGATGGGTGCCTCCACGGAGAAGCACAACACCCGCCTCGGCATCGCCCGCCCCGAGCAGGACGAGGTGGCGGCCCTGTCCCACCAGCGGGCCGCCGCCGCGCAGAAGAACGGCATCTTCGAGGCCGAGATCACGCCCGTCGAGATCCCGCAGCGCAAGGGCGAGCCGGTCGTCTTCAGCAAGGACGAGGGCATCCGCGCGGAGACCACCGCGGAGTCGCTCGGCAAGCTGCGCCCGGCCTTCGCCAAGGACGGCACGATCACCGCCGGCACCTCCTCGCAGATCTCCGACGGGGCCGCCGCGGTCGTCGTCATGAGCAAGGCGAAGGCGCAGGAGCTCGGCCTGGAGTGGATCGCCGAGATCGGCGCGCACGGCAACGTCGCGGGCCCGGACAACTCGTTGCAGTCGCAGCCTTCGAACGCGATCCAGCACGCCCTCAAGAAGGAGGGCATCGCCGCCGAGGACCTCGACCTCATCGAGATCAACGAGGCGTTCGCCGCGGTCGCCGTGCAGTCAATGAAGGACCTCGGCGTGTCCTCGGAAAAGGTGAACGTCAACGGCGGGGCCATCGCGCTCGGTCACCCGATCGGGATGTCCGGCGCGCGCATCGTGCTGCACCTCGCCCTGGAGCTGAAGCGGCGCGGCGGCGGCGTCGGCGCGGCGGCCCTGTGCGGCGGCGGCGGTCAGGGTGACGCGCTGGTCGTGCGGGTACCCAAGGCGTAACGCCCACGACGGGCGCAACGCCCTCGACGGCGGAACCCCTTTTCGTACGGGTACGGGAACTGGCGAACGGAGCTGTGATGCAGGACGTCCCCACGTTGGTCGCGCAGGCGAGGGAGGGCAGGCCGCGTGCCGTGGCCCGGCTGATCTCGCTGGTGGAGGGGGCGTCCCCGCAGCTGCGCGACGTCATGGCCGCGCTGGCCCCGCTGACCGGGAACGCGTACGTCGTCGGCCTCACCGGCTCGCCCGGAGTCGGCAAGTCGACCTCCACCTCGGCGCTCGTGAGCGCGTACCGGCGGGCCGGGAAGCGGGTCGGCGTGCTCGCCGTCGACCCGTCGTCGCCGTTCAGCGGCGGCGCGCTCCTCGGCGACCGGGTCCGGATGTCCGAGCACGCGTCCGACCCCGGCGTCTACATCCGCTCGATGGCCACGCGCGGGCACCTGGGCGGCCTCGCGTGGGCCGCGCCGCAGGCGATCCGGGTGCTCGACGCGGCCGGCTGCGACGTGATCCTCGTCGAGACGGTCGGCGTCGGGCAGTCCGAGGTCGAGATCGCCTCGCAGGCGGACACGTCGGTGGTGCTCCTCGCACCCGGCATGGGTGACGGGATCCAGGCGGCCAAGGCCGGAATCCTGGAGATCGGCGACGTGTACGTGGTCAACAAGGCCGACCGGGACGGCGCCGACGCCACGGCCCGCGAGCTGAACCACATGCTGGGTCTCGGCGAGTCCCGCGCCCCCGGCGACTGGCGCCCCCCGATCGTGAAGACGGTCGCCGCGCGCGGCGAGGGCGTCGACGAGGTCGTCGAGGCGCTGGAGAAGCACCGGGCGTGGATGGAGGAGCACGGCGTGCTCTCCGAGCGGCGCGCGGCGCGGGCGGCCCGCGAGGTCGAGACGATCGCGGTGACGGCGCTGCGCGAGCGGATCGGCGACCTTTCGGGGGACCGGCGCCTCGGCGCGTTGGCCGAGCGCATCGTCGCGGGCGAGCTCGACCCGTACCGGGCCGCCGACCAACTGGTGGAGGGCCTCACCGGGGCCTGAGCGTGAAGCCCGGCCGGGGCGCTCCGGCCGGGCCTCGCGGTCTGTTCTTCCTCTCCGCCCGCTGTTACGGTGCGGCCATGTCATTCCTCCGTGCGTAGAGAACTCCGGTGCAGTCACGCCCCGTTGAGTTCTCCCCGCATGCCCGCTCCGGAGGAAATCCATCATGTACGCCGCCGTGTTGCGGACCCCGTACGCCCTGCGCACCTTTGGTGCGGCCCTGCTCGGGCGCCTCTCGTACGGGACCGTCGCCCTCTCCCTGATGCTCGCCGTGACCGCCGCCACCGGCTCGTACGCCGTCGCGGGCGCCGTCATGGCGCTGTACGGCGCCGCCAGCGTGCTCCTGTCGCCGCTGCGCGCCCTCTTCATCGACCGGTACGGGCCGCGCCGCGCGCTGCCCCCGATGGCGCTGTCCTACGCGGCGCTGCTCGCGCTCTTCGCCGTGGTGGCCTGGCGCCCGGGGGCGTCCGGGCCGCTGCTCGTGGCCCTCGCCCTGCCGACCGGGGCGCTCACGCCGCCGCTCGGGCCCACGATGCGCACGGTGTGGGGGCGGATGCTGGCGGACGACCGGCGGCTGTTGCAGCGGGCGTACAGCCTCGACGGGGTCGCCGAGGAACTGCTGCTCGTGTGCGGCCCGTTGCTGGTGGGCGTGCTCGTGCTGTGGGCGCCCGCCGCCTTCGGTGTTGCCCTGAGCGCCGGGCTCGTGGCCGTCGGAACGCTCGTCTTCGTCGCCTCGCCCGCGGTGGCGGGGGTGACCGCGACGCCGCGGCCGACCGGTCGGCGTCGTGCGGGCCGGGGCAAGGTCGCCCGCCGGCTCCGGCAGCCCGTGGTCGTGACCCTCGGCGTCGGGGTCGCGCTCGGGGCGGCCGATCTGCTCGTCCTCGCCTTCGCCGAGGAGCGGGGGAGCGGCGGGGCGGCCGCGTGGATCCTGGCCGCGCTCTCGGCCGGCAGCGCGGTGGGCGGGCTCGTGAACGGGGCGGTGGACTGGCGTGCGCCCGCGCGCACCCGGCTCGCGGTCCTGGCGGCCGGGCTCGCGGCGGCGCTGGGAGGTGCGGCGCTCGCGCCGGGGCTCGGCGCGCTCGCGGTGGCGGCGGCGTGCGTCGGCCTGTTCGTCGCGCCGGCCCTGACCACGGCGTACCTGATCGCGGACGAGTCGGTGGACGCGGGTTTCCGTACGCAGGCCGGGGCGTGGGTCAACACGTCCCTGAACGCGGGCTGTTCGGCCGGGACGGCGGGCATCGGGCTCCTTGTGGGCCATGTGCCGCTGCCGCTCTGCTTCGCGGCGGCGGCGGTGGCTCCGCTGCTCGTGGCGCTCCCATTTAAAGCCCCTGCGGCGATTGAGCAGCGGGGTCCGGGGCGGAGCCCCGTGGCCCACGCCCCGGTTCCGGGTGAACGTCAGTCGTCGTCGCCGTCGTCCTGGCCGTCGTCGTCCGACGCGTGATCCGCGGTCACCGCACCCGACTTGAAGTCCACGTGCCAGTCGTGCTGCGTGCCGTTCGAGGACGTCGTCTCGACCTCCCAGACCTTCACCGAGCCGTCGTCGTCGGCGTCCACCGAGGTGACCGTGCCCTTCGAGCCCGCGGCCTTGGCGGCGTCCTCGGCCGACGTCGACGCGTCCTTCAGGGTCGCCGCGACGCGGGCCGCGCTGTCGTCGCCGTCGTCGTCGCGCTCGGTGTGGGAGCCGAGCACCTTGCCGTTGCCGGGGTCGACATCGACGTGCTGCCACTTGTCGCCGGAGCCGATCACGTCGACCTCCCAGACGAGACGCCCGTCGTCGGAGTCGAGGTCGGCGCCGACGGCCGTACCCGGCGTGTGCTTCAGGGCGGCGGCGATGGCGTCCTCGGCCTTCACCTTGGCGCCCTTCGCCTCGTTGATCTCCTCCTGCTTGTCGCTCACGCCGTCGTCGTCCTTGACCTGCACGGACGACTGCCGCGCCGTGTTCGACGAAGACGAACCGGCACCGTCGTCGCCGGAGACCGCGACCGCGGTGGCCGTGCCCCCGCCCAGCAGGGCGATGGCGGCGATGGCGGAGATGACAGTGGTACGGCGCTTCATGGGGTTCCTCCCGTGGTGGGGTTCCGACGAGGAACACACTGCCCGGCCGACCCTGAAGCCCCGCTGAAGGAACCTGAAGACCTCTTCAGGTTCCTTCAGGGTTCTTCAGGTTCGACCTGCGACCCTTGCCCGTATGCGCCTGTTGATCGTTGAGGACGAGAAGCGACTCGCCCTGTCCCTCGCCAAGGGCCTCACCGCCGAGGGCTACGCCGTTGACGTGGTCCACGACGGACTGGAGGGCCTGCACCAGGCGAGCGAGGTGCCGTACGACCTGCTCGTCCTCGACATCATGCTGCCCGGCATGAACGGCTACCGGGTCTGCGCCGCCCTGCGCGCCGCGGGCAACGATGTGCCGATCCTGATGCTGACCGCGAAGGACGGCGAGTACGACGAGGCCGAGGGTCTCGACACCGGCGCCGACGACTACCTGACCAAGCCGTTCTCGTACGTGGTGCTGGTCGCGCGCGTGAAGGCGCTGCTGCGGCGCCGGGGGAGCGCGGGCGGCGCGAGCCCCGTGCACACCGTCGGGCCGTACGCCGTCGACACCGCCGCGCGCCGCGTCACCCACGCCGACGACGGTGAAGTGCCGCTCACCACCAAGGAGTTCGCGGTCCTTGAGCAGCTCGTCACGCGGGCCGGCGAGGTGGTGTCGAAGGGCGAGATCCTCGACCACGTCTGGGACTTCGCGTACGAGGGGGACCCGAACATCGTCGAGGTGTACGTGAGCGCGCTGCGGCGCAAGCTCGGCTCCTCGCTCATCCGCACGGTGCGCGGCGCCGGATACCGGCTGGAGGTGCCGCGATGAGCAGGCTGAGGCGCCCCTTCAGCTCCGTACGGGCCCGCGCCGCCCTCGCCGCCACCCTCGTCGTCGCGGTCGCCCTGGTCGCGGCCGGGGCCACGGTGCTGCTCTCGCTGCGCGGCAACCTCACCGACCGGGCCGGTGCCGACGCCGACTCCACGGCCCGCCGCGTCGCCACCTCCCTGGCCACCGGCACCGCGCCCGACGCGCTCGACCTGGACGACGAGGACCCGGTCCAGGTCGTGGACGAGGACAAGAGGGTGCTGGCCACGTCCGAGGACCTGGAGAAGATCTCCGGCACCGGCGTGAGCGGCGTCAAGCCCGTCGCGGCCCGTCCCGACGACGACGGCGACAGCGACGACGACGGGGGAGACGGCGCCCAGCAGAACGGCAGCGTCTCCGACCAGACCGACCACACCGACGGCAGCGCCACCATCGACGGCGACCGTGCCGACTACCGGTTCGCCGCGGTCGAGGTCGAGGACACCGCGTACGGGGATCTGACCGTGTACGCGGGCGGCTCCCTCGAGGCCGAACAGAGCGCGGTCAACACGGCGTTGACCTCCATGCTGATCGGCTTCCCCGTGCTGCTCGTCATCGTGGGCGGGGTGACGTATCTCGTGACCCGGCGCGCGCTGCGGCCCGTGGAGGGCATCCGCGCCGAGATGGCCGCGATCACGGCCTCGCAGGACCTGGGACGGCGGGTCCCGGAACCGGACACCCACGACGAGGTCGCCCGGCTCGCCGGCACCACGAACGAGACGCTCGCCGCCCTGGAGTCGTCCGTGGAGCGCCAGCGCCGCTTCGTCGCCGACGCCTCGCACGAGCTGCGCAGCCCCATCGCCTCGCTGCGCACCCAGCTCGAGGTCGGGGCGGCGCACCCGGATCTGCTCGATGTGGACGGCGCCGTCGAGGACACGGTGCGGCTGCAGGAACTGGCCGCCGACCTGCTGCTCCTGGCCCGGCTCGACGCGGGGGAGAAGCCCGGCGGCGCCGGGGTCGACCTCGCGGCCCTGGTGCGCGAGGAGCTGTCCCAGCGCACCGGCGACCGGGTCCCCGTCGCCGTGGACGTGACCGCGGTGCCGCAGGTCAGCGGCTCCCGGGGCCAGTTGGCGCGGGTGCTCGGCAACCTCGTGGACAACGCGCAGCGGCACGCCCGCGCCGGGGTCCGGGTGGCGGTGCGCGCGCAGGACGGCCGGGTGGTGCTGGGGGTCTCCGACGACGGTGAGGGCGTTCCGGAGGACGAGCGGGAGCGGATCTTCGAGCGGTTCGTACGGCTCGACGACGCCCGTACCCGGGACGGCGGCGGGGCCGGTCTCGGCCTCGCCATCGCCCGGGACGTGGCGGAGCGGCACGGCGGCTCGCTCACGGTGCGTTCCGCGCCGGAGGGCGGGGCGCTCTTCGAGCTCGAACTGCCCTCCGGCTAGCCCTCCGGCCGGCCGGCCGCCGGCCGGTGGGTCACGGTTTGCCGCGTTGCGAACGCAGGTGTTCCGCGATGGGGGAGAGGGCCTGGCGCAAGTTGCCCAGCTCCTGCGCGGAGATCAGGTCCACGAAGTGCCTGCGGACGGACGCCACGTGGTGCGGGGCGACCTTCCGCATGGTCTCCATGCCGTAGTCGGTGAGCACGGTGTAGAGGCCCCGGCGGTCCGACTCGCAGTTCTCGCGGCGCACCAGGCCGGCGTTCTCCATGCGGGTGATCTGATGCGAGAGCCGACTCTTGGACTGCAGGGTCGCGGCCGCGAGGTCGCTCATCCGCATCCGGAGATCTTCGGCCTCGGAGAGGTTCACCAGGATCTCGTAGTCGTTCATCGTCAGGCCGAACGGCTGAAGATCCTTCTCCAGCTGGTAATTGAGCAGTCTGTTGACCTCCAGGTGGGTGCGCCAGGCGCACTGCTCCTCGTCGGTCAGCCACGCTGTGGCCGTCTCGGTCTCCATGGAATCGATTCTACCTAAGAAGTTGAAAGGCGAACGAATGTGGGGGGTGACACACTACGCACTCGCGTTCGACGTCACACTCCGCAGACTACCGCTCACAGCCCGAAGCGACGCTGGAGGTCGCCGAGCTGTCCGGGAAGGCGCGGTGCTCCAGGACTGCCCGCCGAGGCCCCCTGTCCGCCCGGAACTCCTCCCTGGTGAGGTACGTCACCCACCGGCTGTTCCGGTATCAACGACTCGCTGGATTGCAGCAGCACCGTCCCCGCGCCCACGAACTCGAACTGGTGCTCCTCGCCCGAGACCCCGCCGACGCCCGTCATCGCACGTAGACCGCCGATCACACCCGTCAGGTATCCGTGGTCGTAGTGATGGCACGGCGAGGGGCAGTCGGCCCAGCCGACGAGCGCCTGCGGGTCGACCCGGATCGGCGGCTCCATGAACACAACCGGACCGTTTGATGCCGCGACGAATTTGCCGGTGCCAATGAGTGTGAGGAAGCCGGGAACGATCGACTGCTTCAGCGCGAGAGTTGGCTGAAAAGCGAGCAGGTTCCCCGCGCGGATCGTCAGATTCCCCTCGTCCAGGTCGTACGAGTTCACGTCGAAGGCCCGGTCCGCGAGCAGCATCTTGCCGCTGCCCTCCGCGACCACCCAGTCGCTCGCGTGCAAGGGCGAGTGGAACGAGGTGCGCACGAGCCGGTCGAGCCGGCCGTGCCCGACGCCGTTGAAGTCGATCCGCCCGTAGTGGGCGATCATCTTCCCCTTCTGCAGGAACCACTGGCCGCCCCGCAGCTCCACGCAGAAGGTGTACGCGTTGACGTTGTCGTCGACCGGCAGGGTCGCCGGGTCGTACACGATCGGGCCCGTCACAGCTTCTCCTCCGACGCCTGGACGTACACCGCACCGCTCCCGCTCAGCTCCAGATGGAACGCCTCACCGCTGCCGCGCCCCACCATGTCCCGCCAGCCGAGCGCGGTGGACAGCTTGTTGCGTACGTCGCCGTGGTGCGCCACGTACGCCTGCGGGTCGACGTGCACGGGCCTGCCCGGGGTGATCGGGACCTCGATCACGCCGCCGTGCGCCATCACCGCGACTGCGCCGTGACCCTGCAGCGTGGTCGTGAACAGGCCCTGCCCGGACACCTGGCCGCGGACCATTCCCATGACGCCGCCCTGCGCGCCCATGAACATCGTTCCCTGCCGCAACGCACCGTCGAAGGCGAGCAGCCGGTCCGCCTCCACATACAGGGTGTCGCCGGACAGCGTGATCACCTGCACGTGGTGCCCGCCGTGCCCGAACAGCACGGTGCCGCTGCCCTCGACCGTCATCAGCGGCGTCGACTCGTTCGCGACCCGCCGCCCGATCATGGACATCACGCCGCCCTGACCGCCCTGCACGTTCGGGGTGAAGGAGACGTCGCCCTGGTAGGCGAGCATCGCGCCGCGCTGGCTGTAGAGCCGCTGTCCGGGCACGACGGTCGCCTCGACCATCTTCGGATTGATCTCCCGGAACGCCGCCGGTCCCGCCGTCGCCATCACACGTCCCCCGCGATCGTGTTGCGCTCACTGGGCTGTACGTAGACGAGCCCGTCGCCCTCGAAGAGGATCTGGAAGGCCTCGCCGCCGCCCTCTCCGAGGAACGTACGGAAGGTCACCCCGGACTGGAACGACTGCCGCAGGTTCCCCTGGTGCGCGATGTACGCCCCGGGGTCGACGGTGAGCGGGTGGTCGTGGCCGACGCGCAGCACGACGGCCGGGCCCTCGCTCATGATCGCGGCCTGGCCGTGGCCCTCGACGGTCGTCGTGAACAGGCCGTTGCCCTGGGAGGCGCCGCGTACGCCGGTGAACGAGGTGCCCGTGCGCAGGCCGGTGTCCGTGCAGAGCAGGTTGCTCGACTCCACGTAGAGCTTGTCGCCGCGCAGTCCCACCAGATTGATCTCGCTCGCCCGGTCCGCGAACCAGCAGGTGCCCTCCCCTTTGACCTCCATCATGGTCATCTGCTCACCGGTGATCCGCCGGGTCACCATGCCCCGGACCCCTTCGCCGCCCCCGCTCAGCTTCTTGAACGCCATCCGGCCGTCGTACGCGACCATCGAGCCGTTCTTCGCCTTCACGGCATCGCCTGTCATGTCGACGGCGAGCACCTTGCTGCCCTGCAGTCGGAACGTAGCCACGAGGTCGAAGGTAGCCGCCAAGGTGAGCCCGCCGACAGGGCCCCATCGGCGCGATGCCACAATGGGGAAACGCTTGTGCGCACATTCACAAGATCAACGACCGTCCGCCCCTCAGCCGAAGGTGCACCTGTGGACCTCAAGACCGCCTCCGCCCTCCGACGCCTCCGCCTCGTCTCCGCTCCCGAGGCCGTCTCCTTCCTCCTGCTGCTGATCTGCTCGGTCCTGAAGCGGACGACGGAGTTCAACGCGGTGCCCGTGATGGGCGCGGTCCACGGCTTCCTCTTCGTCCTGTACGTGATCTTCTGGCTCGACGCCTGGAACCGCACGAAGTGGAGCTTCGGCACCGCCGCGCTCTACTTCGTCCTCTCGGTCCTGCCCACCGGCGGCTTCTTCGCCGAGCGCAAGCTCAAGCGCGAGGGCGAGGCCGCGGTGATCGCGGGCCGCGCCCGCCAGGAAGGCGTCGTGAACGCATGATCGTCGCCTTCTCCGTCACCCCGCTCGGGGTCGGCGAGGACGTGGGGGAGTACGTCGCCGACGCGGTCCGCGTGGTCCGCGAATCCGGCCTCCCGAACCGCACCGACGCGATGTTCACCTCGGTGGAAGGCGACTGGGACGAGGTGATGGCCGTGATCAAGCGTGCCGTCGCGGTCGTCGAGGAACGCGCGCCGCGGGTCTCGGTCGTCATGAAGGCGGACATCCGCCCGGGCGTGACGGACGGTCTGACGTCGAAGGTCGAAACCGTGGAGCGGCAACTCTCCGACGGCTGACCGGGGTAGCCCTCCCCGTAGCTCACTCTTACGCCCTCCTCTGGTCGACACGCCCGGAAATCTCCCCTTTCGTGGGGGTACCGAGACGGTCGAACACCAGATCCTGGAGGGCGCTGTGCGGCCTGACGAGGGCTACGACTACGACACCTACAGCCGGCTCGCCGGGCCGCTCACCGAGCCGCCCGGCGACGGCTACCGGGTGCAGTACACCTCGCTCCTGGCGAACGAGCCGCACCGAATACGAGCGGTTCTCCTGATGACGCTCGCGCCCCTGCTCACCGGGGCGCTCCTCGTGTACCTGGTGTGGCCCACCCACTGGGTGGAACGCGAGGGCGGCGAACGCTGGTTGGTCTCGCTCGACATCGTGATGCTCGTCGCGATCGGGCTCATCGAGCTGTTCATGGTCGTCAACGTCATCTCCATCGCCCACGCCACGATGGTCGCCAGGGACCCGATTCCGGTCCGCGCCGAACCCGGCACCCGCGTCGCGTTCCTCACGACGTACGTGCCCGGCAAGGAACCCCTCGCGATGGTGCGGGCCACCCTCGAGGGCGCCGTACGCCTCACGCACGAGGGCCCGCTGGACATCTGGCTCCTCGACGAGGGCGACGACCCCGACGTCAAGAGGCTCTGCGCCCGGCTCGGCGTCCGGCACTTCACCCGCAAGGGCGTCCCGGAGTGGAACCAGAAGAAGGGCCCCCACAAGGCCCGCACCAAGCACGGCAATTACAACGCCTGGCTCGCCGTGCACGGCGCGGACTACGACTTCTTCGCCTCCGTCGACACCGACCACGTGCCGCACCCCCAGTTCCTGGAGCGGATGCTCGGCTACTTCCGCGACCCCGACGTCGCGTTCGTCGTCGGCCCGCAGGTCTACGGCAATTACGACTCGCCGGTCACCAAGGCCGCCGAGTCCCAGCAGTTCCTCTTCCACGCGCTGATCCAGCGCGCCGGCAACCGCTACCGCGCCCCCATGTTCGTCGGCACCAACAACGTCGTACGGATCTCCGCCCTCAAGCAGATCGGCGGCCTCGTCGACTCGATCACCGAGGACATGGCGACCGGCTTCGAGATCCACCGCCACCGCAACCCGGACACCCACGAGCGCTGGCGCTCCGTCTACACCCCCGACGTGCTCGCGGTCGGTGAGGGACCCGCCTCCTGGACGGACTTCTTCACCCAGCAGCTCCGCTGGTCGCGCGGCACGTACGAGACGCTGCTGAGGCAGTACTGGAAGGCCCCGGCCTCGATGCCGCCCGGCCGCCTCTTCTCGTACTCGATGATGCTCGTCTACTACCCGATGACCGCCGTCAACTGGCTGCTCGGCGTGCTGAGCTGCGTACTGTTCCTGTGGACCGGCGCCTCCGGCACCCAGGTCTCCGCGTCCGTGTGGCTCATGCTCTACAGCGACGCCGCCGCCCTCCAGATCGGCCTCTACCTCTGGAACCGCCGGCACAACGTCTCACCGCACGAACCCGAGGGCTCGGGCGGCCTCGCCGGCATGGGGATGTCGGCGATCTCCGCGCCCATCTACCTGAAGTCGCTCGGCGCGGCCGTCCTCGGCCGCCCCAGCCGCTTCGTCGTCACCCCCAAGGGCGGCGACGCCAGCGCCGACCAGCCGCTGACCTTCCGTATCCATCTGGCCTGGGCGGGCGTGCTCGCCACGTCGCTCGTGGCGTCGGTCGTCCTCGACCACACCCACGCGGCCATGCGCACCTGGGCGGTCCTCGCCCTGTGCATCGCGCTCGCGCCGCCCGTCGTGTGGTTCGCCACCCAGCGCCGCGAGGCGGCGGCCGCCGCGGCAGCGACGGCGACCGCGACCGCCAGGAGGACGGAGGTCGAACCGGTCCGCGCCGTGCAGCCGGCGGCGCCCAGTACGTCGACCACAGGAGGGAACTGACGCATGGCCTACAGACCTTCGCGCCGGATGAAGAAGACCGTCCTCGGAGCGGGCGGCGTCGCCCTCCTCGTCGGCCTGAACGCCCCGGCCGCCTGGACCTTCGCCAGCGAGCGGTACGAGGACTGGAAGATCGCCCAGCCCGGCTACAAGGCCAAGTACGGCTCCTGGTCGCAGGTCGAGATCCCGAAGGAGTACCGCACCAACGCCATCCACGCCGCGCTCCTGCGCACCGGCAAGGTGCTGATCGTCGCGGGCTCGGGCAACGAGCAGAAGAAGTTCGACGCGGGCACCTTTGACACCGTCCTGTGGGACCCGAAGGCGAACACCTTCAAGAAGATCCCCACCCCCGCCGACTTCTTCTGCGGCGGCCACGCCCAGCTCCCCGGCGGCCGCCTCCTGGTGGCGGGCGGCACCGCCCGCTATGAGCAGCTCGACGGCGAGGTCGACAAGGCCGGCGGCGGCATGCGCGTCAAGAACGAGAGCCCCGACAAGGCGGTGCACCTGAAGAAGGGGACGAAGTTCCGCTCCCCCTCCGGCACCGAGTACGTCTCCAAGTTCGACGTCACCGTGCCCAAGGCGAAGCGCACCTTCGACAAGAAGCGCAACGCGGCCGGCGTCATGCAGCCGTGGCAGACCAAGGTCGAGGCGAGCGAGTCCCGGGTCTTCGTCGAGGCGGCGAAGAAGGGCAGGCAGTACGTCACCGACGACAACGCCCAGTACGAGATCGAGGGCCTGCGCGGCAAGGACGCCGACAACACGTACGGCCTCTCCGAGAAGATCACCATGGAGAAGCAGGACTTCCAGGGGATCAAGGAGGCCTACGAGTTCGACCCCGTCGCCGAGCGGTACATCCCGGTCGACCCGATGGAGAAGGCCCGCTGGTACCCGACGCTCGTCGGCCTGGAGGACGGCAAGGTGCTCGCGGTCTCGGGCCTCGACGACGTCGGCATGATCGACCCCGGCGACAACGAGATCTACGACCCGAAGACCAAGAAGTGGTCGATGGGCCCCAAGCGCTACTTCCCGACGTACCCGGCGCTCTTCCTCACCAAGGGCGGCAAGCTCTTCTACCCGGCCTCGAACGCCGGTTACGGCCCTGCCACCAAGGGACGCGTCCCCGGCCTGTGGGACCTGAAGACCAATAAGTTCGAGAAGGTCCCGGGCCTCACCGACACGGACCAGACGGAGACCTCGTCCTCGCTGCTGCTGCCGCCCGCACAGGACCAGCGGTTCATGATCCTCGGCGGCGGCGGTGTCGGCGAGTCCAAGAAGGCGACGTCCCGCACGGCGGTCGTGGACCTGAAGGAGAAGAGCCCCGCGTTCAAGACGGGGCCCCAACTCCCGCAGGGCACCCGCTACTTGAACTCCGTCATCATGCCGGACGACTCCGTCTTCACGACGAACGGCTCCAAGGACTACCGCGGCCGCAGCGCCAGCAACATCTTCAAGGCGCAGTTCTACGATCCCCAGCAGAACGCCTTCCAGGAGGCCGCCGCCCCCAAGGTCGGCCGCAACTATCACTCGGAGGCGCTGCTGCTGCCCGACGGCCGGGTCGCCAGCTTCGGCTCCGACCCGCTCTACGACAACCAGCAGAACACCAAGCTGGGCCACTTCGAGCAGCGCATGGAGATCTACACGCCGCCCGCCCTGCACCGCGGGGGCGACCAGCGGCCCGTCCTCGGATCGGGTCCCGAGACCCTTCCCGCGAGCGGCGAGGCCACGTTCCGCACGAAGGACGCGGACGGCATCGCGAAGGCCCGTCTCATGCGGCCGTCCGCCGTGACGCACACGACGGACGTGGAACAGCGCTCGATCGCCCTCGACGTCAAGAAGTCCAAGGGCGCGGTGACGGTGGACGTCCCCAAGGACAAGACCCTGGTGCCGCCGGGCTGGTACATGCTGTTCGTGTCCGACAAGGACGGCGTCTCGTCCGAGGCGAAGTGGATCGAGGTGACGTAGGAGTACGTCCTTCCAGCCCCGCCGGCGTTCGAGCCCCCGGCGGGGCTCACCCCTTGGCGTTCCGGGCGAGCCCAAGGGCGTAATCCGCCCACCACGTCCCCGCCGCCGGGCCGCCACGGCACGCGCCGTCCGACTCGCCGGGCCGCTTGACCCACAGGTTCGCGTCGTTCAGCGCGTCGCCCGTCCGCGTGGTCGGGGCGGAGCCGAGCGCGCGGCCCGGCGGGTTGCACCAGGCGTCGCCCTGGCCGTCGCCATAGGGGCCCGCGCCGTTGCGGCTGGTGTCGACCACGTAGTGCGCGCCGCCGAGCAGCCCGGAAAGGCGGCGGCCGTACGCGGCGCTGTCCTGGTCCGTCTGGAAGTTGGACACGTTCAGGGAGAAGCCGTCGGCCTTCTCGACCCCGGCCCGCCGCAACGGCTCCACCAGCTTGTTCGCGTCGGGGATCCACGCCGGGTTGCCCGCGTCGACGTACACCTTGGTGTTCGGCTGCCGCTTCAGGCGCTCGATCGCCGAGGACATCAGCGCGTACCGCTCGTCCTCGTACTGCTTCGGGGTGCAGCCGCTGACGATGTGTCCGATCGCGTCCGGTTCGAGGACGACGACGGCCTTCGCCTTCCCGATGCCGGAGGCGAACGCGTCGACCCACTGGTGGTAGAAGTCCGCGCTGTGCGCCCCGCCCGCCGAGTGCTGGCCGCAGTCGCGGTGCGGGATGTTGTACGCGACCAGGACCAGCGTCTTGTCCGCCTTCGCGGCCTGCGCGGCGGCCTCGGAGATCGGTGGCCGCGGGTAGTCGCCCGGCGCCCACATCGCCTGCGGGTGCGCGGCGATCCGCTCGATCAGGGCGGCGTCGGAACCGCGGCCCGCCCGCTTCCACTTGTCGACCTGCTTCGCGGCCGCGGAGTCCGGGTCGACCCAGAACGGCGAGGAGTCGGTGGCGGCGCCGGTCGGATCGCGCCGCTGCGCGGCCTCCGCCGCGGAGTCGCGGCCACCGCCGCTGCTGCCCGTGCCACCGCCACCGCCGCCGCCGTCGGAGCAGCCGGTGGCGAAGGTGGACAGGAGGATCGCGGCGCCGGCGAGCGCGAAGGCGCGGGCGGGGGTGCGGGCGGGCGTGTGGGCGGGTCGGACGGGCATCCTGCCCCCTGGTTCGGAGCGCGTACAGGGCGAACGAAGACATGCAAAGCCGTGCAAAACCTTATATACCGGGCAATCGTTACACAGGGTTGCCGCTTCGCCGCGCATTAGGCGCCGCGTCAGGAATCCTGATCGCGGAGGCGGCCCGTGGCCCAAAGGTCGAGACGGGGCTGACCGGCATGTGACCGCCCGGTAAGGTCGGATGCGTGCCGAAGCCCCTCTCTCTCGCCTTCGATCCGATCGCCCGCGCCGACGAACTCTGGAAGCAGCGCTGGGGGTCCGTGCCGTCCATGGGCGCGATCACCTCGATCATGCGCGCGCACCAGATCCTGCTCGCCGAGGTCGACGCGGTCGTCAAGCCGTACGGGCTCACCTTCGCGCGCTACGAGGCGCTGGTGCTGCTCACCTTCTCCAAGTCCGGCGAGCTGCCCATGTCGAAGATCGGCGAGCGGCTCATGGTGCACCCGACGTCCGTGACGAACACGGTCGACCGGCTCGTGAAGTCCGGCCTCGTCGACAAGCGCCCCAACCCCAACGACGGGCGCGGCACGCTCGCCACGATCACGGACAAGGGCCGCGAGGCCGTCGACGCGGCCACCCGCGACCTCATGGCGATGGACTTCGGCCTCGGCGTGTACGACGCGGAGGAGTGCGGCGAGATCTTCGCGATGCTGCGGCCCCTTCGGGTGGCGGCGAAGGACTTCACGGACGAGTGATCCCCGCCGGGCGCCGTCCACCGGGCCCGCCCGAAGATCGCGCAAAACGGGCGGTTACCCTCGACCCATGAAGAAGAGCGTGCTGACCCGCTACCGCACCATGGCCTACGTGACCGGTGTGCTCCTGGTCCTCCTGTGTCTCGGCATGATCGCCAAGTACGCGTTCGGCATGGACGGCGCCGCGGATTTCACGCGCGTCATCGCCATCGCGCACGGCTGGCTGTACGTCCTCTACCTGGTCTTCGCCTTCGACCTGGGCTCGAAGGCCAAGTGGCCGGTCGGCAAGCAGCTGTGGGTGCTGATCGCCGGCACGATCCCGACCGCCGCCTTCTTCGTGGAGCGCAAGATCTCCGCGGAGCTGGAGGGCAAGGTCGCGGCCGCCGACTCGAAGCTCGCCAAGGCGTAACCCGGCACCGACTTCGCGCGTGTCCCTGCTCTCGGCGGACGCGCGCGTTTTCTGTGACCAGGAGTGTACGTTCGTACGCTCCTCGGTGTACGTTCGTCCGCATGCCCACGGACCACTTCGCCGACGACCCGCGCAGCAACCTGGAGCGGATGCTCGCCGGTGACCTCTACATCGCCGACGACCCGGAGATCGCCGCCCGCCAGCAGCGCGCCATGCGGCTCGCCGCGCGGTACGAGCAGGCCTTCCTCGACGACCCCGGCAAGGCGGGCGAGATGCTCGCCGAGCTGCTCGGCTCCGTGGGCGAGGGCGTCGAACTGCGGCCGCCGCTGTACGTCGACTACGGCAGCAACATCTCCATCGGCGCCCGCACCTTCGTCAACTACCGGCTGACCGCCCTGGACGTCGCCCGGATCACCATCGGCGAGGACTGCCAGATCGGCCCCGGCGTGCAGCTCCTCACGCCCACCCACCCGGTCGAGCCGGGCCCGCGGCGCGACAAGCTGGAGGCCGCGCTGCCCATCACCATCGGCGACAACGTGTGGCTCGGCGGCGGCGCCATCGTCTGCCCCGGCGTGAGCATCGGCGACAACAGTGTGATCGGGGCGGGCGCGGTGGTCACCAGGAACGTACCGGCGAACGTCGTCGCGGTCGGCAACCCCGCCCGTCCCGTCCGCGAGATCTGACGGGGCGTGGGCGCATGGCCACCGGACAGGCGGATCCGCGGCGCCGCGAGCGCATCCTCGCGGCGACCCTCGACCACATCGCCGAGGAGGGCGTCGCCGGAGTCTCGCACCGCAAGATCGCGGCGCGTGCCGGGGTGCCGCTCGGCTCGATGACGTACCACTTCGCCGGGATCGACGAGCTGCTGCGCGAGGCCTTCACGGGGTTCGCCGACCACGTCGTGGCGGTCTTCGAGCGCCACCTGGCGGGTGTCGGCAGCCCGGACGAGGCGCGTGAGGCCGTCGTCGAACTGATTCACGTGATCTCCGAAGGCCCCCGGCGCGACCTGGTCCTCACGCAGGAGCTGTACACCCTTGCCGCCCGCCGTCCGGAGTACCGGGAGCTGACGCGGGCATGGATGGCGCGCAGCAGGCAGTTGCTTGAACGGCACTTCGACCCGGCCACGACCCGTCAGCTGGACGCGCTCATCGAGGGGCTCGCCCTGCACCGGGCCCTGGGCGAGGCGGGGCCCTACACCCGGGAACTGACCGGTGAGGCGGTACGGCGCCTCACGGTCATCTGGACCGCCTGTGGGGGCACGGACCTGACACCGTGTCCCCACAGGCACGTACGGCCCCGAGGAGCATCCGCATGACCGCCACCGCACCCCGCGTCGAGGACCATCCGCTGGTGAAGGCCGCCCGGCGGCTCGCCGACGACGTCCTCGCGCCCGCCGCCGAGGCCCACGACCGCACCGGCGTCACCCCGGAGGCGATCGCCGGGGTCAAGGCCTCGGGCGTGCTCGGCGCGAACGCGCCCGTCGAGTACGGCGGTTCGGGAGCCTCGGCCGCCGTGGGACGGGAGATCGCGGAGATCCTGGCGGGCGCCTGCTGCTCGACGTTCTTCGTGCAGGTCCAGCACCAGACACCGGTACGCACCCTCGTCACGGGCAACGCGGAGGCCCGCGAGCGGTGGCTGCGCCCGCTGTCCGAGGGCACCGCGCTCGCCGGGATCGCCTTCTCGCACCTGCGGGCGTTCCCGAAGCTGCCGGTGCGGGCGACACCGCTCGCGGGCGGCGGGGTGCGCTTCGACGGGCGGGTGCCCTGGTACACGGGCTGGGGCCTCAACGACGTGTTCCTGCTCGGCGGCGCGACCGAGGACGGCGAGGTCGTCTTCGCGGTGGCCCGCCCGCACGAGCAGCCGGGCCTCACCCCCACCGACCCGCTCGAACTCGCGGCGCTCACCGGCACCCGCACCGTGGGCCTGCACCTGGACGGGCTCACGGTGGCCGAGGAGGACATCGTCGTACGGCAGCCGTACGAGGAGTGGGCGCGGCAGGACCGGCCCAAGAACACCAACACCAACCCGGCCGTCTTCGGTGTCGCGCGCGCCGCCCTCGACCTCCTCGACGCGTCCGGCGACGCCGAGGCCAAGGAGACGGCGGGCGTCCTTCGCGAGCGCCTCGACGCCGCGCGCCGGAACGCGTACGCGCTGGTGGACGAGGTCCCGGCGGGGGAGCGGCTGCCGGACCGGCTCGCGGTGAAGACACGCGCGTACGACCTGATGCGGGCGGCGACGACGGCCGCGATCGTGGCCGGGGGCGGCCGTGCCTTCGCCCTGTCGGCGCCCGCCCAGCGGCTGGCCCGCGAGGGTCTGTTCCTGGTGGTCCAGGGGCAGACGGCGGACGTGCGCGCGGCGCATCTGGCGGCGCTGCGGGCCTGAGCTCGGCGGGGTTCGCGGCGATCGGCCGCCGTGCCCCATCGACATTTAGTAGGACGTCCAAGTAAATTTGAAGCATGGACGCTGACGCGATCGAGGAAGGCCGCCGACGCTGGCAGGCCCGTTACGACAAGGCCCGCAAGCGGGACGCGGACTTCACCACGCTCTCCGGGGACCCGGTCGACCCCGTCTACGGGCCGCGGCCCGGGGACGCGTACGAGGGCTTCGAGCGGATCGGCTGGCCGGGCGAGTACCCCTTCACGCGCGGCCTGTACCCGACCGGCTACCGGGGCCGCACCTGGACGATCCGCCAGTTCGCCGGGTTCGGCAACGCCGAGCAGACCAACGAGCGCTACAAGATGATCCTCCGCAACGGCGGCGGCGGGCTCTCGGTCGCCTTCGACATGCCTACGTTGATGGGGCGGGACTCCGACGACCCGCGCTCGCTCGGCGAGGTCGGGCACTGCGGTGTCGCGATCGACTCGGCGGCCGACATGGAGGTCCTGTTCAAGGACATCCCGCTGGGCGACGTCACGACGTCGATGACGATCAGCGGCCCCGCGGTCCCGGTCTTCTGCATGTACCTGGTGGCGGCGGAGCGCCAAGGGGTGGACCCGGCCGTCCTGAACGGCACCCTCCAGACGGACATCTTCAAGGAGTACATCGCGCAGAAGGAGTGGCTCTTCCAGCCCGAGCCCCATCTGCGCCTGATCGGCGACCTGATGGAGCACTGCGCGTCGTCCATCCCCGCGTACAAGCCGCTCTCGGTCTCCGGGTACCACATCCGCGAGGCGGGTTCGACGGCCGCGCAGGAGCTGGCGTACACCCTCGCCGACGGCTTCGGCTACGTGGAACTGGGGCTGTCGCGCGGCCTGGACGTGGACGTCTTCGCGCCCGGCCTCTCCTTCTTCTTCGACGCGCACGTGGACTTCTTCGAGGAGATCGCCAAGTTCCGCGCGGCGCGCAGGATCTGGGCCCGCTGGATGCGCGACGTGTACGGGGCGCGCAGCGAGAAGGCGCAGTGGCTGCGCTTCCACACGCAGACCGCCGGGGTCTCGCTGACGGCGCAGCAGCCGTACAACAACGTGGTACGCACGGCGGTCGAGGCGCTGGCCGCGGTCCTCGGCGGCACCAACTCCCTGCACACGAACGCGTTGGACGAGACCCTCGCCCTCCCGAGCGAGCAGGCGGCCGAGATCGCCCTGCGCACGCAGCAGGTGCTGATGGAGGAGACCGGCGTCGGCAACGTCGCGGACCCGCTGGGCGGTTCCTGGTACATCGAGCAGCTCACGGACCGGATCGAGGCCGACGCCGAGAAGATCTTCGAGCAGATCAAGGAGCGGGGCCTGCGGGCGCACCCGGACGGGCAGCACCCGATCGGGCCGATCACGTCCGGGGTCCTGCGCGGGATCGAGGACGGCTGGTTCACGGGCGAGATCGCGGAGTCGGCGTTCCGCTACCAGCAGTCCCTGGAGAAGGGCGAGAAGCGGGTGGTCGGGGTCAACGTGGCGGAAGGTTCCGTCACCGGCGACCTGGAGATCCTGCGGGTCAGCCACGAGGTGGAGCGGGACCAGGTGCGGGTGCTCGCCGACCGGAAGTCGGGGCGGGACGATGCGGCGGTCCGTTCCGCGCTGGACGCGATGCTCGACGCGGCGCGCTCGGGCTCCAACATGATCGCCCCGATGCTCGACGCGGTCCGCGCGGAGGCGACCCTCGGCGAGATCTGCGGGGTGCTTCGGGAGGAGTGGGGGGTGTACACGGAGCCGCCGGGCTTCTGACCGGGTGGGGTGGCGGGGGCCGGTCGTCCTTGTTGCGCGGCACCATGCCGTGGCTGGGGCCGTCGTTTGCGTTGCGCGGCACCGGGGGCCGCCTTGCCCACCCTGCCGCCCCAGGCGGCAGATTGCCCAAGGCGGTGGCGGCCCAGCGCCACGGGCGGGGAGGCGTGGTGGCGGCAGGTTGCCCAAGGTGGGGGCGGCCGACCGTCGTGGGTGGGAGTCGGGCCTGGTGGCGGGTTGGCTGGAGTGGCGCGGCACCCCGTGGGGCCGACGCCCCCGGAGGGGGCGGGTGGGTGGGAGATGGGTGGTGGCACGGGGCCGTAGTGCCGGTGCGGGCGGTTCAAGCCCCTGCGGCGGGTGGGCGAATCAAGCCTCGCCCGGCGATTGAGGGGCGGAGCCCCGAACCCGTAACGCCGGTTCGGCAATGACAGCCCCGCCGGCGTTTGAGGCGCGGGGTCCGGGGCGGAGCCCCGTGGGCGCAACACCGGGGCCGCCCCAGGGGAGTTACAGGTGTCACCAGGTGATCTTGGGGTAGGCGCGGGCACGTCAAGTGCCCGCGAATACCCAGGAGCCACCGTGCCGCTGCCCGCGCTCAACCGCACCACGACGACCGTCGGAGTCGCCGCCCTCGCCCTCCTCGGCGGCATCGCCATCGGCGGCGCCGGCTCGGTGAGCGCGAACCCGCCGACCGAGCCCAAGTTGCAGAACGGCTTCGACTCGCTCGGCGCCGACGTCCGCGCCGCCGACCTGTCCTCCGGTCGCACCGCGCACTACACGGACTCCGGCCCGGCCGACGGCACCCCCGTGCTCTACATCGGCGGCACCGGAACCAGCGCCCGCGCCGTCCACATGACCGACTTCATGCGCACCACCAGACAGAACCTGGACCTCCGCATGATCACGGTCGAGCGCAACGGCTTCGGCGACACCGCGTACGACCCGAAGCTCGGCAAGGCCGACTACGCCGAGGACGCCCTCGAGGTCCTCGACAAGCTCGGCGTCAAGAAGTTCAAGGTGATCGCGATATCCGGCGGCGGCCCGTACGCCGCCGAGATCGCCGCGAAGGCCCCCGGCCGGATCAGCGCCCTGCACCTCGCCGCGGCCCTCCCGCCGTACGGCGAGAAGTCCGCCTCCTGCGCCCTGACGGACGACCAGATGGCAGCCGCCGTCCAGGACCAGATCAAGGACCCGCGCAAGTGGTGGGCCTTCCCCGACGACAGCCCGGTCAAGTCGATCCCCGGCTTCGCCGACACCGCGTACGAGGAGGGGGCGCGGACCTACAACCAGCGCGGCCAGCAGGCCGACCCGGCCCCGCAGGTGCACGAGCAGCGGCTGTACTGCGACCGCCCGGGCCCGGACCTGTCGAAGCTGAAGGCCCCCGTGTTCCTCTACCACGGCGACAAGGACACGACCGTGCCCGCGAGCACGCTCAAGGCCTGGCGCGACAACCTTCCCGCCACGGCGCCCGTGAAGACCCGTACGTACGCCGACACCGGTCACGACGTCCAGTACCGCCACTGGGACCAGATCCTGGTCGACCTGGCGGGCCGCTCCGACCGCACGGTGGTCTGCCACGACGAGCGCACGCGTGCGCTGCCGGCGACCGAGGCGGACGCCCTGGTGTCCAAGAAGCGCGCCACGCTGGGCAGCTGCGCCTGGAACGACTAGCAGCAAGCCCCCCCGTAGACAGCACTAGTCGGTCGCGGCCGCCGCCAGCCCTCCCAACAGGAGCGCCGTGAACCGCCGCACCCACTCCGCGTCGGCCGGCTCCGCGCTCACCAGGGTGCGGTGCACGACCGCCCCCGCCGCCACGTCGTAGATGAGATCCGCCGTGGCCGCGGCGGCGGCCGGGTCGGGCGCCCGCGGCAGTTCGCCGCGGCGCTCGGCCCGCGCCCGCCCCTCAAGGACGAGCCGCTTCTGGCGGTCGACGATCGACGTACGGATCCGGTCCCGCAGCGGCGCGTCGCGGGTGGACTCGGCGACCACGGCCATCAGCGCCGTCTTCGTCTCGGGCCGGTCCAGGATCGCCGCGAACTGCCGCACCACGCCCTCCACATCGGCCGCGAGGGAGCCCCGGTCGGGCAGCTCCAGCTCGTCGAAGAGGACCGCGACCGCGTCCACGACGAGCTCGCTCTTGCCCGGCCAGCGGCGGTACAGCGTCGTCTTCGCGACACCCGCGCGCGTGGCCACGTCCCCGAGCGTCAGCTTCGACCAGCCGAGCTCCACGAGCGCGGCCCGGGTCGCCTCCAGGATCGCCTCGTCCGCCGCCGCGGAACGCGGACGCCCCGTCCGTACGTTGGAGGGGGGAGAGGGGCGAGACGAAGGGGACGAGTCAGACGGCGTGCGGCTCTGCATGGTCGTCGACCATACCGGTGGGTAGGGCCCCTCTGACGGATCAGGCTGGACCCGGGTGGCCGTCATCGATCGGTGCCGGTGAGCGGGGTCTGGTGCGTGCAGCTGCAAGGCGGAGGAGGGCGTCAACGCGAAGGGGGCACCTCCCGCCCGAGCCTGGCGGAGCCTGGTTCGAGGGTGGGGGAGTTGGCAACCGACGACAACGCCGAAGGGGGTCCCCCCTGCTCCTTAAGAGCTTGGGGGAGTGCGTGCCAGGGCCCGCGACTCCAGCAGGATCCGTCAGAGGGGCCCTGAGGAGGAAAGATCGCGTGAGGCAGATCACCGCGTGATCGCCGGGGCCCGGTTCCCGCGTCCCGCCCATGGCAGTTACGCTACGAGGCGTAGCGAAAGCTCGATCTCGTACGAGCACCTCGGATCTGCACCCCGAGGCGGCCCGGACGAGCGGCAACCACTAGGTGCCGGGTGGGGACCCGGCGCCGAAAGCACACCAGGCCGAGTCCGCTCCGTGCCTTCAGATGCGTCTCGCATTCCGGCGGGAGGTGCACGGGGCAGGACCCGGCCCACAACTGTCCGCGGAAGGGGGAGACTGTACGCATGCAGCCACGGAACATGTCCATGAGCGGAGTCGTCGACCTCGCCGCGGTGAAGGCGGCCCAGGAGGCCAAGGCGAAGGCGGAGCAGACGCGCGCCGAGCAGGCCCGGCAGGGCGGCGGCGGTGCCGTACCGCCGTCGAGCCTGGTCATCGACGTACAAGAGGCCGACTTCGAGAGCGCCGTACTGCAGCGCTCCGCCGAGGTGCCCGTCGTCATCGACTTCTGGGCCGAGTGGTGCGAGCCCTGCAAGCAGCTGAGCCCGCTCCTTGAGCGGCTCGCCGCCGAGTACAGCGGCCGCTTCGTGCTCGCCAAGATCGACGTCGACGCCAACCAGATGCTTATGCAGCAGTTCGGGGTCCAGGGGATCCCGGCCGTCTTCGCCGTCGTCGCGGGCCAGGCCCTGCCCCTCTTCCAGGGCGCCGCCCCCGAGTCCCAGATCCGGGGCACGCTCGACCAGTTGATCCAGGTCGCCGAGGAGCGCTTCGGGCTCACCGGCATCGCGGTCGACCCGCAGGCGGAGGGCGAGGCCCCGGTCGTGGAGGAGGCCCCGGCGGGCCCCTACGACGCGCTCCTCGAGGCGGCCGTGCAGGCCCTGGACGCCGGCGACCTCGACGGCGCCGTGCAGGCGTACAAGAACGTCCTGTCCGACGACCCCGGCAACACGGAGGCCAAGCTCGGCCTCGGCCAGGCGCAGCTCCTCCAGCGCGTGCAGGGCCTCGACCCGCAGCGGGTCCGCCAGGACGCCGCCGAGAAGCCCGCCGATGTGCAGGCGCAGATCGCGGCGGCCGACCTGGACCTGGTCGGCGGTCATGTCGAGGACGCCTTCGGCCGGCTCGTCGAGACGGTGGGGCGCACGGCGGGCGAGGAGCGGGATGCGGCGCGTGTGCGACTGCTCGAACTGTTCGAGGTCGTGGGCGGCGACGACCCGCGCGTGACGACGGCGCGTACGGCTCTGGCCCGAGTTCTCTTCTGAGTCGTCAGTGACCAGTTGTTAAACGCTGCGGCTTGTGATGCCGGAGTGAAAGTTCTGTCCCCTGGGGCGCACAGCGGCCGCGTTTTACCAAAACTTGGTAATCGCGGCCGCTGTTACTTGGAGTAAGTCGGACTCGATCTTCTGTCCGGATCCGTCCCGTATTCAACCTGTATAACAACTCGGTTGACTGCACCCTCAGTTGTTGTTCGGTGCCCCTCCGCACGTGTTCGGTTACCCGTCCGTTACCCGTGAGTAACGAACCCCCTTGTGTCTGCGCCGCGAATGCACCACGATCGGGCACGCTCGGTCCTCTCCCCACCGTCCGACAGCCAATCGCGCGGCGGGGTTTTTGGGTCCCCACCGGGTGGTCGACGGCGAACCAACGGGAGCGCCGACGGTCTAGGACAGGGGGGTCTCAGCCGTCCGGCTGGGCCTGTCCGGCAGGTTGCGCGTGATGGCTCAGGTGCGACCAGTGGTTGTCGCTCGGGGGTGATCGCCGGTGATCAAGGTGCGGAACAGACCAAGCACTTCCGATGCGGGCGCTCTCCTTCCCGAGGACGTAGCACTTCTCCCATCCCTGCCCGGCTGAGCCGCCTCAAGGGGCAGTCAGGGCCGGAGATGTACGTCCGAGAAGGAGGAACAGTCATGAAGTCCGTGACTCGTGGCGGAACCAGATGGAAGCGGTTCGCCGTAGTCATGGTGCCGAGCGTCGCGGCGACTGCCGCGATAGGCGTGGCCCTGTCCCAGGGTGCGCTCGCGGCATCGTTCAGTGTGTCGGGTCAGTCGTTCAAGGTGACGGCGGACTCCCTCGACGGCAAGGGCTTTGTCCAGTACGGAGCCGTCGACTCCGGCAAGACGGGTAACCACCCGGTCGCCGTTGTCGGCATGAAGACCGCGACGATCAACAACCTCTGCCAGTCGGTGGTTGTCCCCGTCCCGGTCTTCGGCGATGTGTCGATGAAGCTGTCGGCCGGTGCGGACAAGAGCGCCCCGGTCGAGGCCAAGACCCTCTACATCGACGCCGATGACCTGAAGGCCGACGCGACCTTCAAGAACATCGACATCGGTGTGGCCGCGGGTGACGCCAAGAAGGGCCCCGGTATCCACCAGGGCGACAAGGCGGACCCCAACGCGTTCGCGCAGCAGGCCGACTCGGTGCACTTCGAGAACGTCCAGCAGCGTGCGTGGGCCACGACGGCCGGCACCTTCAAGCTCTCCGGCCTCAAGATGAAGGTCCAGAAGGGCAAGCACGAGTGCTACTAGGCCCACAGGGCCCGTGTACGGGCCGGGGTCTTGGCACTTGATGTGCTGAACGGCCGGGCGCGGGGGCACTCGCAGTGACGTGGGGTCGTCCCCGTGCCCGTTTCCGGACAGCCACCATCACCACAGATCAACGCCTTTCCCGAGGAGCTGTACGACATGAGCGCCGAAGCGCACGCAGGACTGGGCCCCAAGCTTGGTCAGATGCGCCAATCGTTCCGAGGGTGGCGCGGTCAGCGCCCGTTCTGGGGCGGTCTGCTGTCAATCCTCGGCGGCCTCCCGATCATGTACTTCCCGTACGCGAACCTCGCGATCGGCAACATGACGATCAAGATGGCGACCACGGCCGGTGCCGGGTCGCTCATCATCGGTGTCCTGCTGGTCGTGCTCGGCCTGACGATGTGGTTCCAGCCGCATTCCCGCGTGTTCGCGGGTGTCGCGGCGATTCTTCTCGCCCTGGTCTCCCTCGTGGTTTCGAACTTCGGCGGCTTCGTCATCGGTTTCCTGCTCTCCCTCGTCGGTGGTGGCCTCGGCATCGCCTGGGCGCCGGCGGAGCAGCAGGACGACTCGGCCGGGAAGGGCGGTGACCAGGCCACGTCCTCCCCGGACGCGGCGCCGGTCGTGCCGCCGGTTGCGGGAGCCACCTATCAGGTCGCGGGCGTAAACGACGACGTGTCAGGGACGAGCCCGAACAACGGGACGAACGGGAGGCACCGTGCCGGCTGACGAGGTGCAGTACGAGGGCTCTTCGGAGCCCCGTGCGAGAACCGGGCCGCGGCATGCGGCGCGGCGGCATGCGGCACCAAAGAAGCATCTCTTCACCAAGATGCACATGCCGGCGGGCAAGGCGGTGGCTCTCGCGGCCATGCCCACGGCCGTGCTCATGGGACTTGGTCTGACGCCGACGCTCGCGTCGGCCAAGGACAACCCGACGAAGTTCTCGGTCGACGACTACAAGGCGTGCGCCGACGTCGTCGAGTCGAACAAGGACGAGGGGTCCGACGAGGCCAAGGACAAGGCCAAGGAGTCGGCGAAGCCGACCCCGACGCCGTCCGCCTCCGAGGACGCCGAGAGCAAGAAGGAGAAGGCGACCCCGACTCCTTCGCCGTCCGCCTCCGAGTCCAAGGACTCGACGGACTCCGACGACAAGGACGCGGCCACGCCGTCGCCCTCGGCGTCGGAGACCAAGAACCCGCTGGACCCGCTGGGCGTCGGCGACGCCCTGAAGAAGGCGTTCACGCCCGACGACAAGGAGTCCGAGAGCGCGACTCCCTCACCGTCGGCGTCGACGTCCTCCGAGGACTCCGGCGGCCTGCTCGGTGGCACCACCGACAAGGTGGACGACACGGTCAAGGACACGACCGGGTCGGTCGAGGACACCACCGACAAGCTCGGCGACACGGTCAAGGACACCACCGACAAGGTCAAGGACACGACCGACAAGGTGGGGGACGCGGCCAAGGACGCGACCAAGAACGTGGGCAACCCGCAGGGCTCCGGCAATGTGCCGGAGAACTGCCCCGCGGCCACGGACGCGTCGGGCGCCGACGAGGACACCCCGTCCCAGCTTCCGGACAAGTCCTGGAAGCTGGAGGCCAGTTCGCTCCTGCTCAAGGGTGCGGACTACAAGGGCCTGGTGGACGTCCGGATGGCCGACGGGTCCACCAAGCGCGTCATGAAGTACATCATCTCCAAGGGCACGGACATCGGTGATCTGCACCAGATCGCCCCGGGCCCGGACGGGAAGTTCTTCCACATCCGGTCGGACAAGGGCTCCACGTCCACCATCCGCGACGGGCAGACGACGATGTACACGGAGGAGCTCTCGGGCAATCTGTTCGGGCTCGTTCCGCTGACGTTCAACGCCAAGAACCCGCCGCCGCTCAACCTGCCGACCCTGTTCTTCACGAACGTCAAGGTCACGCAGGCCTCGCAGTTCGGCGGGACCCTGCACGTGCCCGGTCTGCACACCACGATCGAGGACAGCTGACCGTAGCCTCAAGGCCCGTTCGGGAGCCGCACACGACAAAGGGCGCCCCCTCCAAGGGGGGCGCCCTTTGTCATGCGCTCATGTGCTCGGGCACGCGGTGACGCGTCAGTCGCGCCCGTCGCCGCCCAGGTGGTGCACCCGGACCATGTTGGTGGTGCCGGGGACGCCGGGGGGCGAACCGGCGGTCATGACGACGGTGTCGCCGTCGTTGAAGCGGTTCAGCTTCACCAGTTCGGCGTCGACCAGGTCGACCATCGCGTCCGTGGACTCCACGTGCGGCACGACGTGCGACTCGACGCCCCAGCTCAGCGAGAGCTGGTTGCGGGTCTCCTCGTCCGTGGTGAACGCCAGGATCGGCTGGGCCGCGCGGTAGCGGGAAAGACGGCGGGCCGTGTCACCGGACTTGGTGAAGGCGACCAGCGCCTTGCCGTCCAGGAAGTCCGCGATCTCGCACGCGGCGCGGGCCACCGAACCACCCTGCGTACGCGGCTTCTTGCCCGGCACGAGCGGCTGCAGGCCCTTGGAGAGCAGCTCCTCCTCGGCCGCCGTGACGATCTTCGACATCGTCTTGACGGTCTCGATCGGGTACGCGCCCACGCTCGACTCGGCGGACAGCATGACCGCGTCGGCACCGTCCAGGATCGCGTTCGCGACGTCGGAGGCCTCGGCGCGCGTCGGGCGCGAGTTGGTGATCATCGACTCCATCATCTGGGTCGCGACGATCACCGGCTTGGCGTTGCGGCGGCACATCTCCACGAGGCGCTTCTGCACCATCGGGACCTTCTCGAGCGGGTACTCGACGGCGAGGTCGCCACGGGCCACCATGACCCAGTCGAAGGCCGCGACGACGCCCTCCATGTTGGCGACGGCCTGCGGCTTCTCGACCTTGGCGCCGACGGGGACGCGACGCCCCTCCTCGTCCATGATCTTGTGGACGTCCTTGACGTCGTTGGCGTCGCGCACGAAGGACAGGGCGACCATGTCGCAGCCCATCTTCAGCGCGAAGCGCAGGTCCTCGATGTCCTTCTCGGACAGGGCCGGGACGTTCACCGCCGCGCCGGGCAGGTTGATGCCCTTGTGGTCGGAGATGACACCGCCCTCGACGACGATCGTCTTCACGCGCGGGCCGTCGACCTCGACGACGCGCAGCTCGACGTTGCCGTCGTTGATCAGGACCTGGTCGCCCTTGGAGACGTCGCCGGGCAGACCCTTGTAGGTCGTGCCGCAGATCGACTTGTCCCCGGGGACGTCCTCGGTGGTGATGGTGAACTCGTCACCGCGCACCAGCTCGACGGGGCCCTCGGCGAAGGTCTCCAGGCGGATCTTCGGGCCCTGGAGGTCGGCGAGCACGCCCACGGCGCGGCCCGTCTTCTCGGCGGCGGCGCGAACACGGTCGTAGCGACCCTGGTGCTCGGCGTGGGTGCCGTGGCTGAAGTTGAATCGGGCCACGTTCATGCCGGCCTCGATCAGCGAGACGAGCTGCTCTTCGGAGTCGACGGCGGGGCCCAGCGTGCAGACGATTTTGGAACGGCGCATGGGGGCGATCCTATCGGTTTGTTTCGCTACGGAATATTCCGTCTGGTGGAATCTACAAATGGGCGGACGGGCGCTCAGTCGTTGCGGTTCTGTACCAGGGCGTAGGTCTGCTGCGCGATCTCCAGCTCCTCGTCGGTCGGCACCACGGCCACGGCCACCCGGGCGTATTCGGGGGAGATGAGCCGGGGTTCGTCGGAACGTACGGAATTGAGCTCGCCGTCGACCGCGAGACCCAGCTCCTCGAGGCCCGCCACCGCAGCCTCGCGCACCGGCGCCGCGTTCTCGCCGACCCCGGCCGTGAACGCGACCGCGTCCACCCGGCCGAGCACCGCGTAGTACGAGCCGATGTACTTCTTCAGGCGGTGCACGTAGATGTCGAAGGCGAGCTTCGCCTCCTGGTCGCCCTCGTCGATACGGCGACGGATCTCCCGCATGTCGTTGTCCCCGCACAGCCCGATCAGCCCGGACTTCTTGTTCAGCAGGTCGTCGATCTCGTCCGCCGACATCTTGGCAACGCGCATCAGATGGAAGATGACGGCCGGGTCGACATCTCCCGAACGCGTACCCATCACGAGCCCCTCAAGCGGCGTGAGGCCCATCGAGGTCTCCACGCACTGCCCGGCGCGCACCGCGGAGGCGGAGGCGCCGTTGCCGAGGTGCAGCACGATGACGTTGACGTCCTCGGGCCGCTTGCCGAGCAGCTCGGCGGTCTTGCGGGAGACGTACGCGTGCGAGGTGCCGTGGAAGCCGTAGCGGCGCACCCGGTGCTCGTCCGCCGTCTTCACGTCGATCGCGTACCGCGCGGCCGACTCCGGCATCGTCGTGTGGAACGCCGTGTCGAAGACGGCGACCTGCGGCAGGTCGGGGCGGAGCGTCTGGGCCGTGCGGATGCCGGTCAGGTTCGCCGGGTTGTGCAGCGGCGCCACGGGGATGAGCCGCTCCACCTCCTTGAGCACCGCGTCGTCGATGACGGTCGGCTCCGTGAACAGCTTGCCGCCGTGCACCACGCGGTGGCCGATCGCGGCCAGCTCGGGGGAGTCAAGGCCGAGCCCGTCCTCGGTCAGCTCCGCGGCGACCGCCTTGAGCGCCTCCTCGTGGTCGGCGATCGGCCGGTTCTGCTCACGGGCCTCGCCGCCCGTGGCGAGCGGCGTGTGCTTCAGGCGGGAGGTCTCCTCACCGATGCGCTCGACGAGGCCCACGGCGAGCCGCGCGTGGTCCTTCATGTCGAGGAGCTGGTACTTCACCGACGAGGAGCCGGAGTTGAGGACGAGGATTCGGGTCGCGGTCACGGGTACTGCTTTCGGTGGGGGGATCAGAGGGGTCAGGCGGCCGGGGTCTGGGCCTGGATCGCCGTGATGACGACCGTGTTCACGATGTCCTGCACGAGCGCGCCGCGCGACAGGTCGTTGACCGGCTTGCGCAGGCCCTGGAGCACCGGGCCGACGGCGATCGCGCCGGCCGAGCGCTGCACGGCCTTGTACGTGTTGTTGCCGGTGTTGAGGTCCGGGAAGATCAGCACGCTGGCCTGGCCCGCGACCTCGGAGTCGGGCAGCTTGGTCGCCGCGACGGACGGCTCGACCGCGGCGTCGTACTGGATCGGCCCCTCGATCTTCAGGTCGGGCCGCGCCGCCTTGACGATCTCGGTGGCCTCGCGGACCTTGTCGACGTCGGCGCCGGAGCCCGAGGTGCCGGTCGAGTACGACAGCATCGCGATCCGCGGGTCCACGCCGAACTGCGCGGCGGTACCGGCGGACTGCGTGGCGATGTCGGCGAGCTGCTGGGCGTTCGGGTCCGGGTTCACGGCGCAGTCGCCGTAGACGAGGACCTTGTCGGCCAGGCACATGAAGAAGACGGACGACACGATCGCGGCGTCCGGCTTCGTCTTGATGATCTCGAAGGCGGGCCGGATCGTCGCCGCCGTGGAGTGCACGGAGCCGGAGACCATGCCGTCGGCGAGCCCCTCCTGGACCATCAGGGTGCCGAAGTAGTTCACGTCGGCGACCACGTCGTGGGCCAGCTCGGGGGTGACGCCCTTGTGGGCGCGCAGCGCCGCGTACGCGTCGGCGAACCGTTCCCGCAGTGCCGAGGTCTGCGGGTCGATGATGTCGCTGTCGGCGAGGTCGACGCCGAGGTCGGCGGCCTTCTTGCGGATCTGCTCGACCGGCCCGAGCAGCGTCAGATCGCAGACGCCGCGGCGCAGCAGCACATCGGCGGCGCGCAGCACCCGCTCCTCGGTGCCCTCGGGCAGCACCACGCGGCGCTTGTCCGAGCGGGCCTGCTCCAGGAGCTTGTGCTCGAACATCATCGGCGTGAGGCGGTCGGAGGACGGCGCCTGGATGGTCTTCAGCAGCCCGGCGGTGTCCACGTGCTTCTCGAAGACGCCGAGCGCGGTCTCCGCCTTGCGCGGCGTCGCGGCGTTCAACTTGCCTTCCATGGCGAAGAGTTCGGCCGCCGTGGGGAAGGAGCCGCCGGCCACCGCGATCACCGGGGTGCCGGGCGCGAGCCGCTCGGACAGCTTCAGGATCGCCTCGCCGGGCCGCTCGTTCAGGGTCAGGATCACGCCCGCGATCGGCGGGGTGCCCGCGCTGTGCGCGGCGAGCGCGCCGACGACCAGGTCCGCGCGGTCCCCGGGGGTCACGACCATGCAGCCCGGGGTCAGGGCGTTGAGGAAGTTCGGCAGCATGGCGCCGCCGAAGACGAAGTCGAGGGCGTCGCGGGCGAGCCCCGAATCGTCGCCGAGCAGCACCTTGCCGCCCAGCGCGTGGGTGATCTGGGCGACGGTCGGCGCGGCGAGCGCGGGCTCGTCGGGCAGCACGTAGCAGGGCACGGGCAGCCGGTTGGCGAGCTTGTCCGCGATCTCCTCGCGGTCGGCAGGCGCCACGCGGTTGACGACCATCGCGAGGACGTCGCAGCCCAGGCCGTCGTAGGCGCGGTAGGCGTTGCGGGCCTCGGCGCGCACCGACTCCTCGGTCTGCTTCTTGCCGCCGACGACCGGGATCACGGAGGCGCCGAACTCGTTCGCGAGCCGGGCGTTGAGCGCCAGCTCGTCCGGGAGCTGGGTGTCGGCGAAGTCCGTGCCGAGCACGAGCACGACGTCGAAGTCGCGGGCCACCTGGTGGAACCGGTCGACCAGGCGCGAGACCAGCTCGTCGGTGCCCTGCTCCGCCTGGATCGCGGAGGCCTCGTGGTAGTCGAGCCCGTACACCGTCGCCGGGTCCTGCGACAGCCGATAGCGGGATCGCAGCAGATCGAAGAGCCGGTCGGGGCCGTCGTGGACGAGCGGCCGGAAGACCCCCACCCGGTCGACCTGCCGGGTCAGGAGCTCCATGACCCCCAGCTCCACGACCTGGCGGCCGTCGCCGCGATCGATCCCGGTCACGTACACGCTGCGCGTCACGCGTGCTCTCCGTTTCCCTCGTGGTTCTACGCGTCCTGGTCCTACGCGTCCCAACCCGGAGTTTCCGGGCCGATTCGGTCTCTTTCGGGTCAAAAAAAGGCGCGCAATGGAAGCCGTGCCCCCTTGACAATACCTCTGGCGGTGGCTAGGTCGCCCGCCGGACAGAAGGCCTTTTTCACCGGGTACAAGTGCCCATCGAACCCCTGCCGAAGCTCCCTGCACGGCCGAGCGCGAGCGCGCCCCCTCCACGGGCGTGGAACAATCGACATCGCTCACCGACGTACCAGTAGCGAGCAGGAGACACAGCACGATGCGTATCGGAGTTCTCACCGCAGGCGGCGACTGCCCTGGCCTGAACGCCGTGATCCGGTCGGTCGTGCACCGCGCCGTCACGCACTACGGCGACGAGGTGCTCGGTTTCGAGGACGGCTACGCGGGGCTCCTCGACGGCCGCTACCGACGGCTCGATCTGAACGAGGTCAGCGGCATCCTCGCCCGCGGCGGCACCATCCTCGGCTCCTCCCGCCTGGAGCGCGACCGGTTCCGCGCGGCCTGCGAGAACGCCAAGCAGCTCGCCGAGGAGATCGGCTTCGACGCCCTCATCCCGATCGGCGGAGAGGGCACGCTGACGGCGGCCCGGATGCTGTCGGACGCGGGCCTGCCGGTCGTCGGCGTACCGAAGACGATCGACAACGACATCTCGTCCACCGACCGCACCTTCGGCTTCGACACCGCCGTCGGCGTCGCCACCGAGGCGATCGACCGGCTCAAGACGACCGCCGAGTCCCACCAGCGCGTCATGGTCGTCGAGGTCATGGGCCGGCACGCCGGCTGGATCGCCCTGGAGTCCGGCATGGCAGGCGGCGCCCACGGCATCTGCCTGCCCGAGCGGCCCTTCGACCCGTCCGACCTGGTCAAGATGGTCGAGGAGCGGTTCTCCCGCGGCAAGAAGTTCGCCGTCATCTGCGTCGCCGAGGGCGCCCACCCGGCCCCCGGGACCATGGACTACGGCACCGGCGAGATCGACCAGTTCGGCCACGAGCGCTTCCAGGGCATCGGCACCGCCCTCGCCTACGAGCTGGAGCGCCGCCTCGGCAAGGAGGCCCGCCCGGTCATCCTCGGCCACGTGCAGCGCGGCGGCACCCCCACCGCGTACGACCGCGTGCTCGCCACCCGCTTCGGCTGGCACGCCGTGGAGGCCGTGCACCGCGGCGAGTTCGGCAAGATGACGGCGCTGTACGGCACCGACATCACGATGGTGCCGCTCGCCGAGGCGGTCACCGAGCTCAAGACGGTCCCGAAGGACCGGATGGACGAGGCGGAGTCGGTCTTCTAGGGCCGCACGGCAGCCCTTACGGATGGCGGATCCTGGACCAGAACTCGTCCAGGATCCGCTCCAGGAACTGCCGCCCCGCGTCCCCGGAGCCGGGCGACGTGCCACCGCCCCAGCTCAGCGTGGCGGCCATCAGCGCCTGGTACTCCAGGTGCATCTCGTGCAGTACGTCCTCCAGCTCGCGGCGCTGCACCGGCACCAGCCGGGCGATCGGCCGCACGGACCCCTGCCAGCGGGTGCGCGCCGCGTCCCGCAGCAGCTCCGCGAGGTGCGCGTCGCGTCCGGTCACCGTCGAGAGCGCGCGCGGGCTCAGCCGCAGCGTGTCGGCGAGCGCCGTCGACTGCCGGTCGTTGCCCTGCCAGTCGCCGGTCTCCTCCATCCGCAGATACGAGTGGATCTCCAGGCCCACCGAGCGGGCCACGTCCTCGGGCGCGAGCCCCAGCGCGAGCCGGTGCTCGCGCAAGGTCCGCGGCACACCGATGAGTTCGCTCATGGAGCACCACAGTGCCCCCGCGAGCGCCGTGAGTTCCCCGGCGGAGGGCGCCGCGTCGCCCCGCTCCCACGCGACGATCACGTCCGGCGTGATGTGCGCGAGCCCGTACGAGGCACGCATGCCGTACGCGACGTGCCCCGGCGCCATCCCGAGCGCTTCGCGCAGGCGCCGGGCGGCGGGGGCGTTGAACGGTGGTGTCGGCTGGTTGGGCATGGCCTCGTGCTGCACGGGCACAAAGTAGGGGGTCGCGGGGCGTTTGGCTACGGTCTGTGCGCCCCACGTGACAAGTTGGTATCTGTTGACGGAACTTGTCGCCCGCCCGTCTCATGCACAAGAACGAGAGCGCTCAGCCCTTCACCGCGCCGCCCAGCGCGAAACCGCCGCCGAACCGCCGCGACACCAGGACGTACAGCAGCACCACGGGCGTCGAGTAGATGATCGAGAACGCGGCGAGCTGCCCGTACACGACGGTGCCCCGGTTGCCGAAGAAGTCGTTGATGCTGACCGAGGCCGGCATCTGGTCGGGGGAGAGCAGCAGCATGAACGGGACGAAGAAGTTCCCCCACATCATCGCGAACGAGTACACGGTGACGACGGCGACGCCAGGACCCATCAGCGGCAGCACGATCCGCACGAGCCCCTGGAAGGTGTTCGCGCCGTCCGTCCACGCGGCCTCCTCCAGCTCCTTCGGCACACCGTCCATGAAGTTCTTCATCAGCCACACCGCGAACGGCAGCTGGGACGCCGCGAAGAAGTAGATGGTCCCCGACATCGTGTCGATCAGGTTCACCTGCACGAACAGCGCGTACACCGGGACCATCACCGCCGTGATCGGCAGACAGGTCGCGAACAGCGTCGTCGCCAGGAACGGGTTGTTCAGGCGCGAGCGGTAACGGGAGAGCGGATACGCGGCGAGCGCCGCGCAGCCGACCGTGAGCGCCGTCGCGCCGCCGCACAGGATCAGCGAGTTGAGCAGCGGCGTGAAGGTGACATCGGGTTCGAGGACGTCGTCGAAATTGCCGAACGTGAACTCCGACGGCCACTTCACCCGCAGATTCGCGCCCGCGTCGACCGAGGAGAGCACGACCCAGGCGAGCGGCAGCGAGAAGGCGAGCGCGACGATCAGCAGCGCCGCGTCCGCCGAGAGTCGTCTACGGATCCGGGTCTTCACTCAGTCCTCCGCGCGCAGCAGCCGCATGTACACCAGCGAGAACAGGGAGCCGACGACGAGCAGCAGCAGCGCCACCGCGGTGCCGTAGCCGATCATGCTCTTCTGGAAGGCCTGCTCGTACATGAACAGGGGCAGGGTCTGGCTGCGATTGCCGGGCCCGCCCCTCGTCATCACCCAGATCAGTCCGAAGACCGACAGGGTCTGCAGGGTGTTCAGCATCAGGTTCGTGCCGATGGAGCGGCGGATCATCGGCAGCGTGATGTGCCACAGCCGCTGCCAGGCATTGGCCCCGTCGACCTCGGCGGACTCGGTGACCTCCGTCGGGATCTCGGAGAGCGCCGCCGAGTACACGAGCATCGAGAAGGCGGTGCCGCGCCACACGTTCGCGAACGACACGGCGAGGATCGGCAGCGTGAACAGCCAGTTCTGGCCCGGCAGTTGGAGCCAGTCGAGGATCGCGTTGAGGGTGCCCTCCTTGCGGAAGAACGCGTACAGCAGAAACCCGGCGACGACCTCCGGCAGCACCCACGCCGCCACCACGACCGCCCCGGTGACCGTCCTGACCGGCTTCGACGCGCGCCGCATCAGCGCCGCGAGCGCGAGCCCCAGCGTGTTCTGGCCGACGATCGACGACAGGAACGTGAAGACCAGCGTCAGCCAGACGGCGTTCAGGAACGCGTCGTCCTTGAACGCCGCCGTGAAGTTGTCGAAGCCGACGAAGGAAGACTCCGCCTGCCCGGTCAGCTGCAGGTCGGTGAAGGCGATATAGGCGCAGTACGCGATCGGCCCCGCGAGGAAGAGGGCCATGAGGACGGTCGCCGGGGCGACCGGCACGAGCCGGAGGGCGGTTCTGCGACGGGTACGGGCACGGGCGCTTGGACTGGTACTGGCACTGGCACTGGCACTGGTGCTGGTCACTGTGGCGCTCGCTGTTCCCTCAACTCTCTTGCCGTCACGGCTTCTTGACGACCTTCCCGTCCGCCGCCGTCTTCACCTGCTCGTCGTACGTCGACGCCGCCTTTTCGACCGAGGCGTCGCCCGTCGTCACCGACTCCATCGCCTCCTGGATCGCCGTGGAGACCTTCGGGTACGCGGGGTAGGCCGGCCGGTAGTGGGTGCTCGCCACCAGATCCGTGAAGAACTTGATGCCGGGCTGCGCCTTCACGTACGCGGGGTCCTCGGCCACGTCCTTGCGGACCGCGATGCCGGAGTTGGCGATGTACCAGCGCTTCGCGTTCTCCTTGGTCTGCATCGTCTTGACGAAGTCGAAGGCGAGGTCGGGGTTGGCCGCCTTGGACGGGATCGCCCAGGTCCAGCCGCCCGACATCGAGACCTTGCCGGGCGCCTGGCCTTCCTGCGTCGGCATGTGCGCGAGGCCGAGCTTCTGCGACCACTCGGGCCACTCGTGGCCGCTGCCCTTGATCCAGTCCTGCGGCAGCCAGGAGCCGTCGAGGTTGATGCCGAGCTTGCCCTCGGGCAGCAGCTCGCCGCGCACCTGGGTGGGGAAGTTGGGGTCGAGGGCGTCGGAGACGTCGGGGCCGAGCTTCTCCTTGAAGACCGTCTCGACGAAGTTCAGGCTGTCCTTGAACGCCTTCGTGCCGGTGACCCACTTGCCCGAGCCCTTGTCGTAGAGCGGGTCGGCCGTCCCCGCCCCGGTCCCGTACAGGAGCATCTGGAAGCCCTGCATCGTCGAGGCCTCACCGGCCGGCTTTCCCGTGTAGACGTTCAGCGGGGTGACGCCGGGGACCTTCTGCTTGATGGCGCGGGCGGCCTCCAGGACCTCGTCCCAGTTCTTCGGCTGCCACGGCACCGCGATCCCGGCCTTCTTCAGGATCGCCTTGTCGTACCAGAGGCCGCGGGTGTCGGTGCCGTCCGGGACGCCGTACGTCTTCCCGTCCCTGGCCTTCGCCGCGGTCTTCGCCGTGTCGATGAACTGGTCCCAGTCCTTCCACTTGTCCAGATAGGGGTCGAGGGGCTTCAGATAGCCGCTGGCGATGTCGGAGTTGATGAGGAAGGTGTCCTCGTAGACGAGGTCCGGGGCCGTCCTGGGGGAGCGGAGCATCTGCTGGAGCTTCGTGTAGTACTCGGCGTCCGGCGCCTTGATCGGGACGAACTCCACCTTCTTGCCGGGGTTCGCCTTCTCGAACTTCTTCTTCATCGCGGCCAGGTAGTCGTCCATGACCTTGACCTTGTTGTCCGTGGACTGCTTGAAGGAGACCTTGATGGTGTCCGAGTCGCTTCCGGAGCCGCCGCCGCAGGCGGTGAGCGTCGCGGTGGCGAGCAGGGCGGTGGCGGTGAGGATCGGGGCGGTGGGACGCACGGGCACGACCTCCTACGAAGCAGCGCGGGCATCGTTGTCACGCGGGGCTGCACGTGAACGTAAGCGCGGCACCGGGCAGGGTCAATGGGTTGTGCAAGTTAGGTAAGGCTAAGCTAAGTTAATCTTCGGGTGGCGCCGCAACGCCCCCATCCGTGAAGGAGATTGACGCAGCATGCCTCGAATCACTCCCAAGCTCCGCCGTTCCGCCGCCGTCGCCGTGGCCCTCGTCGCGGGCGCCACGCTCACCCCTGCGGGCTCCGCGAGCGCCTCCACCGCCTCCGCCCCGGCCACCGCGCCGGTCACCAAAGGCCTCTACCAGTCGGCGTACTCGGAGCGGAACCACGCCCTGTGGACGACGTCGGCCGTGGGCCGTCCCCCGGTGACCACGTCCGCGCTCACCAAGCTCGACCCGAGGACGCTGAAGGTCGAGGCGACGTACACCCCGCCGGTCACCGACGCGGCCACCGGCGCCGTCGAGGCGGTCTACGGCATCGCGGTCGACGACGAGCACAACACCGTGTGGGTCACCAACACCCGTAACAACTCGGTCGCCGTCTACAGCCAGCGCGACGGCGCCCACCTCGCCACGCTCCCGAACGTCGCCCACGCCCGCGAGGTCGTCGTCGACGAGAAGCACGACACGGTGTGGGCGAGCGGCTTCGGCGACGGCAGCGTCGTCGGCTTCGACAGCCGCACGTACGCCGAGAAGAAGCGCGTCACCGTCGAGGGCGCGGGCCCGACCGGCCTCGCCGTCGACGAGCGCACCGGCACGGTCTACGCCGCCGACCTCACCAACGACCAACTCATCGAGGTCACCCGGAAGTCCACGAAGCCGCGCCTCGTCCCGACCGGCGACGGCCCCATCTCCGTGGCCCTCTCCAAGAACGGCCGCACCGCCTACACCGCCGACAACACCGCCGGGACCGTCTCCGTCGTCGACCTGAACAAGGGCCTGGTCACCAAGTCGGTGCCGACCGGCGCGGGCACCCTGTCCGTGGCGGGCGACGACCGCTCCGGCAAGGTCGTCGCGGTCAACCGCACCGACGCGACCGCCACCGTCGTCGACCCGCGCAAGGGCTCCGTGGTCAAAACGGTGAGCACGGGCGCCAACCCGAACCACGTGGAGATCACGCGCGGTACGGCGTACGTGGTCGACAAGTCGGGCACGGGCCCGGCGGGCGAGGACACGCTGACGCGGTTCACCGTACGGAAATAGCGAATACGCCTACTACTTCCAGGTGTAGACGAGCTCCGGCCGGCCCACCTGCCCGTACTGCGGGCTGCGCACGGCACGGCCGGAGTCGACCAGATGCTCCAGATAGCGGCGGGCCGTGATCCGCGAGATCCCCACCGTCTCCGCGGCGGCCGCCGCCGTCATGCCCTCGGGCGCCTCGCGCAGCGTGTGCGTGACGCGTTCGAGGGTGGGCGCGCTCAGGCCCTTGGGCAGCGCGGCGGGCGCCGGCGAGCGCAGCGTCGCGATGGCCCGGTCGACCTCGTCCTGCCCGGACGCCTCGCCGGTCGTCGCGCGGTACTCGGCGTAGCGCACGAGCCGGTCCCGCAGCGTGGCGAACGTGAACGGCTTCAGCACGTACTGCACGACCCCGAGCGACACGCCCTCCCGGACCACCGCGAGGTCGCGCGCGGACGTGACCGCTACGACGTCCGCCTGATGCCCGGCCGCGCGCAGCGAACGGGCGAGCGAGAGCCCGTGGCCGTCCGGCAGGTGCAGGTCGAGCAGCAGCAGGTCCACGGGGTTGCGGTCCAGGAACCGCCTGGCCTGCGCCGCCGAGTGCACCTTGCCCACGGCCACGAACCCGGGAACGCGCCCGACGTACATCGCGTGCGCATCCGCCGCGACGGGGTCGTCTTCGACGACGAGGACCCGGATGGCGTTGCGCTCGACGTCACTCACGGGTCCCTCTTCCAACGTTTCCGACACCTTCCGCACTTCCCGCGCAGCGGGCGGGCGCCTCTTCCACGGTGCGCGTGCTTCCTGCGTCGCCGGTGTCTGCATTCTCTGTGGTGCGTGTACTGCTCTCGTCGCCGGTGACGGCACTTTCTGCGGTGCACGTGCTGCTCTCGTCGCCGGTGACGGCATTTTCTGCGGTGCGCGTGCTTCCTGCGGTGCAGGTGTCCGCATATTCAGCCCCGCCGGCGATTGAGGCGCGGGGTCCGGGGCAGAGCTCCGCGGCCGTGACGCCGTCCGGCGCCGAGGACTCGGGGCTCCGCTGCCCAATCGCCGCAGAGGCTGAACGGTCAAGCGGAACCCGCACCGTGAACTCCGCACCCCCCTCCACCGCCCGCCCCAGCTCCAGCACACCACCACACCGCGTCAACGCCTGCCGCACCAACGCCAACCCGAGCCCCCGCCCACCCGCACCCCCGGAGGGCTTCGGCTTGGTCGACCACCCCCGCTCGAAGACGGAGTCGACATGCGCCGGATCGACCCCCGGCCCCGTATCGGCCACCCGCAACAACAACACGTCCTCCTCGGCGCGCGCGGTCACCGTGACCCGCGCCCCGGGCGACCCCTGCGCCGCGTCAACCGCGTTGTCGACGAGATTGCCCAGCACCGTGACCAGGTCCCGCGCGGGCAGCGCCTGCGGCAGCAGCCCGTCGTCGATCCGGGTGTCGTCCGACACCACCAGCTCCACCCCGTGCTCATTGGCCTGCGCCGCCTTGCCGAGGAGCAGCGCCGCCAGCACCGGCTCGTTCACCGCGCCGACGACCTGATCGGTCAGTGCCTGCGCCAGCTCCAGCTCCGCCGTCGCGAACTCCACCGCCTCGTCCGCCCGGCCCAGCTCGATCAGCGAGACGACGGTGTGCAGCCGGTTCGCCGCCTCGTGCGCCTGCGACCTGAGCGCCCGCGTGAACCCCCGCTCGGAGTCCAACTCGCCCATCACAGCCTGCAGTTCGGTGTGGTCCCTGAGCGTGACGACCGTGCCGCGCCGGTCCCCGCTCGCCACCGGCGACGTATTGACGACCACGACCCGGTCGACCGTCAGATGCACCTCGTCGACCCGCGGCTCGGCGGCCAGCAACGCCCCCGTGAGCGGCGCCGGCAGCCCCAGCTCGGCCACGGACCGCCCCACCACGTCGTCGCCGACACCGAGAAGGGCCCGCGCCCCGTCGTTCATCAACGCGACCCGCCGCTGCCCGTCCAGCATCACGAGCCCCTCGCGCACGGCGTGCAGCGCGGCCTGGTGATAGGCGTGCATCCGGCTCAGCTCCGTGGCGTTCATCCCGTGGGTGTGCCGACGCAGCCGGGCGTTTATGACGTACGTACCGATGCCGCCCAGCACCAGCGCGGCGAGCGCCACCCCCGCCACGGCGAGGACCTGCCCCTGCGCCTGAGCGGTGATGACATCGATCGTGATGCCGGCGCTGACGAGCCCGACGACCCGGTGCCGCCCCTCGTCGTACACGGGCGTGACCACCCGCACCGAGGCCCCGAGCGTCCCCGTGTACGTCTCCGAGAACGTGTGCCCCTTCAAGGCGGGCCCGATGTGCCCGAGGTAGCGCTCCCCGATCTGCCGCTCGTCGGGATGCGTCCAGCGGATCCCGTCCGGATCCATGATCGTCACGAAGTCGACGCCGGTGTGCCGCTGCACCTCGCGCGCGTACGGCTGCAGGGCCCCGGTCGGATCCACGGCACCCGAGGCCGCCTCGCGCACGGACCGCGCGTCGGCCACGGCCCGCGCGGTCGCCGTGGCCTGCCGCCGCGCACTGTCCTCCGCCTGCCCCCGGTCACTGACGTACGTGAAGAGCGCGCACCCCGCCACCACGACGGCCACCAGCACGACCTGCATCGCGAAGAGCTGGCCCGCCAGGCTGCGGGGACGGGGGAGACGCATGCGCAACAGTCTGCCTCTCGTATAAGCGCGAACTAAATGAACGGAAGGGTGACGGTCCTCACCGGGGGGAGAGATAGTCGCCAAGATTCGCAGGACGTGAGCCGCACGGACTGGGACTGACACGCCGACGCCGTCGTTCAGGAGGAACCGTGGCCGGGACAGAGACCGCGAAACCAGCAGCACCAGCGAAGCGGGACCGCACTCACTATCTCTACATCGCCGTCATCGTGGCCGTGCTGCTCGGTATCGCAGTCGGCTTCGTCGCGCCCGACTTCGCCAAGGAGCTCAAGCCCATCGGCACGGGCTTCGTGAACCTGATCAAGATGATGATCTCGCCCATCATCTTCTGCACGATCGTCCTGGGCGTCGGCTCCGTCCGGAAGGCCGCGAAGATCGGCAAGGTCGGCGGCCTCGCCCTCGGCTACTTCATGGTGATGTCGGTCGTGGCCCTCGCCATCGGCCTGATCGTCGGCAACCTGCTGCACCCCGGCGACGGCATGCACCTCACCGAGGCCGTGAAGGGCGCCGGTCACACGGCGGCCGAGGAGGCCAACGAAGGCCCCGTCGACTTCATCCTCGGCATCATCCCGACCACCATGGTCTCCGCCTTCACCGGCGACTCGGTCCTCCAGACCCTGCTGATCGCGCTGCTCGTCGGCTTCGCTCTCCAGGCCATGGGCCGCTCCGGCGAGCCGGTCCTGCGGGGCATCGAGCACATCCAGAAGCTCGTCTTCCGGGTCCTCGGCATGATCATGTGGGCCGCCCCGGTCGGCGCGTTCGGCGCGATGGCCGCGGTCATCGGCGAAACCGGCCTCGACGCCCTCAAGGCCCTGCTCACGATCATGGTCGGCTTCTACGTCACCTGCGCCCTGTTCGTCGGCATCGTGCTGGCCGTGATCATGCGCCTGGCGACGGGCTTCAACATCTTCATGCTGCTGAAGTACCTGGGCCGCGAATTCCTGCTGATCCTCTCGACCTCGTCGTCGGAGTCGGCGCTGCCGCGCCTGATCGCGAAGATGGAGCACCTGGGAGTGAGCCGCCCGGTCGTCGGCATCACGGTCCCGACCGGCTACTCGTTCAACCTCGACGGCACCATGATCTACCTGACCATGGCGTCCATCTTCATCTCCGACGCCCTGGACCAGACGATGTCCATCGGCGAGCAGATCGGTCTGCTCCTCTTCATGATGATCGCGTCGAAGGGCGCGGCGGGCGTCTCCGGCTCCGGCATCGCGGTCCTCGCCTCGGGCCTCCAGTCCCACAAGCCGGGCCTGGTCGACGGCGTCGGCCTGATCATCGGCATCGACCGCTTCATGAGCGAGGCCCGCGCCCTCACCAACTTCGCGGGCAACGCGGTGGCCACGCTGCTCATCGGTACGTGGACCGGAGAGGTCGACCGGGACCGCGTGAAGCGGGTCCTCGCCGGCGAGCTCCCCTTCGACGAGCGCACGCTCCTGGACTCCGACCACTCCGCCGACTCCGACTCGGACGTCCCGACGCCGCGCGACGGCGGCACGAAGGAGCCGGTCGGAGCCTGATCCCTCAGCGCTTCCGCGAGGCGGGGCCCGGTGCGATACGTCGCGCCGGGCCCCGCTTTTGTGCCGCGCGGGCAGGTGGCGTAGAGTCCTTCGAGTTGCCCACAGGGCGGCACCCCCAACCACACGCACGATCTCCCAGCCGGGATTCTATTCGGCATGCCCGAATTCAATTCCGAACCCCCGATTCGCTCGGGAGCCGGGAATCCGCTAATGTTTGGGACGTCGGAACGGCCCAACAGCCGGGAAGACAAGCCCCCCTGACTGGGAATCAGGCCCGAGAGGATCTGATAGAGTCGGACTCGCCGGAAAGCCGAAAGGTCGGAAAGCGAAGCGGGACCGAGGAAAACGGATCGGAAAACGATCTGATAGAGTCGGAAACGCAAAACAGCAAGAAAAGCAAGACCGAAGGGAAGCGCCCGGAGGAAAGCCCCAGAGAGTGTTCTGCGGGTGAGTACAAAGGAAGCGTCCGTTCCTTGAGAACTCAACAGCGTGCCAAAAATCAACGCCAAAATTTGTTGATACCCCGTCTCCAGCAATCAGCTGGGACGAGGTTCCTTTGAAAAGTCCTGCCGGTCATCGACTGGTAGGCGCACAGCGAGGACGCTGTGAACGGTCGGATTATTCCTCCGACTGTTCCGCTCTCGTGGTGTCACCCCGATTACGGGGAAACATTCACGGAG